>NZ_JBFBBE010000064.1:0-55027 GCF_040682555.1 Streptomyces sp. NPDC051172 | reverse complement strand
CTCCCACTCCCCCCCTTCACCTTATAACCCCCTTTCCCTCAACCCGCCCTCACCCCCGGGCCGCCCGGCCGCCCCCGGCCCGGCGCCGACCGTTTTGCGCGCGCCGCTTTCGGAATCATTAATTCCGCCTGCCGCCAAGTCGATCCGGACCCATAGGCTCCGGCTTATGACGGCCACGCGCTTTATGTCTTGGACGGAGCAGAACCTCGGAATCTAGTATTTTGAACGTGAAATCAATCGGGTCCCGCCCGGAATTGTTTCGCAATCCCTTTCCGATCCACTTCCCCGGCTCCGCCGGGAAAACATGGGGAGAAGCGTGATCTCGACCAAGCTGACAGAGCTGCTGGGAATCGACCATCCGGTCGTCTGCGCCCCGATGGGCTCCGTGTCCGGAGGACTGCTCACCACCGCCGTCACCCGCGCCGGCGGGCTCGGGCTCGTGGGCGTCAGCTACGGCGACCCCGCCTTCATCGACGACCACGTGGCACAGGCCGCCCGGGGCGGGGGCGTCTGGGGAGTGGGTTGCGTGATGTTCACCTTCGACGAGCGGCCCGGCCTGTGGGACAAGGTGCTCGGCTACGCGCCGCCCGTGATCGCCCTCTCGTTCGGCGATGCCGACCAGGTGCGCCGGTACGTCGCCTCCGCCGCGGAGAGCGGGGCACATGTGGTGGTGCAGGTGCACGACACCGAACAGGCGGCGGTGGCCGTGCAGGCGGGCGCCTCGGTCCTGGTGGCTCAGGGCGCGGAGGCCGGCGGCCACCACAAGACGCAGGCCACACTGCCGCTCGTACCCGCCGTGCTCGACATCACCGGAGGCACCGTGCCGGTCGTGGCGGCCGGCGGGTTCGCCGACGGTCGGGGCCTCGCTGCCGCGCTGGCGCTCGGGGCCGACGGCGTGATGATGGGCACCCGTTTCGCCCTCACCGAGGAGTCGCTGGGCACGCCGGGCTTCAAGACCTCGCTGATGTCCGCCGCCACCACCGACACCGTGAACACCCGCGCCTTCGACGTGGTGCGGGGCATCCCGTGGGACACGGTGTACCAGGCCCGCTCGGTGAGCAACGCCTTCACCCGCGCCTGGACCGGCAAGGACACCGAACTCGCCGCCCGGCGGGCCGAGATCGAGCCCGAGTGGACCGCGGCCGTCGCCCGCGACGACGCGGCTCAGCGCGCGCTGTTCGCGGGCGAAGTCCTCGACCTCGTCCAGGACGTCCGGCCGGCGGCGAGCGTGGTCCACGACACCGTCGCCGAGGCCGAGGCGATCCTCACCCGTCTCGCGGGCGCCATCAAGCCCTGACCCGCGCGCGCAAGGCCTGAGCCCGGTGCCGGTCCGGGGGATCCGCTCCCCCGACTCTCCTGGACCCGAGGCTCCGCAAGGCGCTGCCCCGACCCCCTCTTCCCCTTCGCACCACGGGAGACCCCTGTGATCCACGTCCTCACCCTCACCTACCTCAAGCCGCGTGAGACCGTCACCGCCCACATGCCCGAGCACAAAGCATGGCTGCGCGAGCACTCCGACCGGGGCCGCATCCTGCTCAGCGGCCCCCGGCCGGACGGAGGAGCCGTCATCGTCACGGCCGACCTCGACGAGGCCACCGTGAGCGAGCTGATCGAGAGCGACCCCTGGCACCGGCTCGGCATCGCTTCGTACGAGCGGATCGGCTTCGAGGCCCGCAACGTCAGCCCGGGTGTCGTCACCGCACCCGAGCCGGACGAAGGCGTGCTGCTCATCAACGTGGCCACCACGGACGGCGCGCCGGAAACCGTGGATGCCCTCGCCTCCGCCGTCGAGCACGTGGCCGCCACCGCCGACGGGTTCCTCGGCTCCCGTCTGCTGACCAGCGTCGACGGCGACGCGGTGATCAACCTCGCGGCGTGGGCGGACGAGAAGCGGTTCAACGCGATCTTCGACGACCCTGAGTTCACCCGGCGCTACCAGGCGTTCGCGAAGACCACGACCGGCGCCAAGTACCGCCTGTACCGCACGAGCCGGGTCATCACCCCGGGCCGCTGACCTCGCCGCCCCTCGGCAACGCAAACTGTCACACCCATAGGAGCAAACATGTCAGCCTCCCCCGCATCCGCCGAGTACGACCTCGTCGTCATCGGATTCGGCGCCGCCGGACTGTCGGCCGCCCTGTCCTTCGCCGAGGCCACCGAAGGACGCGAACAGCCCGCCCGCATAGCGACACTCGAGCGGTCCGCCGAGAAGGACCGCGGCGGCGCCACCCGCTGGACCGGCGCCTTCCTCAGGATCAACCAGGACCGGCAGCTGGACAGCGACTGGGCGGAGCACGTCAGCCGGGTCTCCGGCGGCCTGGCCGACGTCGCCTACTGCCGCAAGGTCGAGCACGAGGCCCCGCAGACCCTCGCGTTCGTCGAGAAGCACGGCGTCGAGATCGCCTTCGCGGACTTCCCGCTCCCGCACACCTTCGACGGCGGCACCCCGTCGATGACCCCGCCCGCCAGCCCGCGCGGCGGCGGCGCCTCGATCGTCGAACACCTCGGCGCGGCCCTGGAGAAGGACCCCCGGGTGGACATCCGTTACGAGACGGAGGCGCTGCGGCTTACCACCGCCGACGACGGCACCGTCGACGGCGTCGTGGTCCGCGGCTCCGACGGCCGCACACAACGACTGGCCGGCCGCGCGGTGGTCCTGGCCTGCGGCGGCTTCGAGGGCAACACCGAGATGCTCACCCGGTACGTCGGCGACCGCGCCTGCGACCTGCCGCTGATCGCGCCCGGCATCGCCAACAACCGCGGCGACGCCCTGCGCATGGCGCTGGAACTCGGCGCGGACACGGCCGGCCAGTTCGACGGCATTCACGCCGAGCCGGTCGACCGCCGTACCGAGAAGGCCGACGCGGTGCTCTACGGCTTCCCCGCCGGCATCTTCGTCAACGGCCGTCTGGAGCGCTTCTTCGACGAGGGCCGCGACACCTGGGACAACACCTTCGAACACATCGGCTACGAGATCTGGAAGAACCAGGACCAGGAGGCGTACTGGATCGCCGACGGCAAGACCCTCGCCATCCCCGGCATCATGAACTCGCTGCTCAGCGACGTGCCGCCGGAGCAGGCGGACACCCTGGAGGAGCTCGCCGGGAAGCTCGGCGTCGACGCCGAGACGCTGGAGAAGACCGTCGCCGAGTTCAACTCGGCCGTCGGGCCCGGGGAGTTCGACTTCACCCGCCTCGACGGCAAGAGCACGGTCGGCATCACCCCGCAGAAGTCCAACTGGGCCACCCCGCTGGACACCCCGCCGTTCATCGGCGTCCCGGTGACCGCCGCCGTCTGCTTCACCTACGGCGGTATCCGCACCGACCTCGACGGCCGGGTCGTCACCCCGTCCGGCACCGCCATCCCGGGCCTGTACGCGGCCGGCGAGGCCACCGGCCTCTTCTACCACGCCTATCCGCCGGCCACGTCCGTCCTGCGCTCGCTCATCTTCGGCCGGCTCGCCGCCCACCACGCGGCCGCCCAGCAGTCCGTCTGACCCATCCCACGTCAGCTCTCTGTTCCTGGAGGATCCATGAGTATCGTCAACATCGACGTCACCCTCCGCGACGGCGGTTATCGCAACGGCTTCGACTTCCCGCTCCCCTACGCCCTGAAGCACGCGAAGTTGAGCGTGGAGGCCGGCTTCGACTGGGTCGAGATCGCCTACCGCAAGGGCTCGTTCGCCCCGATACCGAACCTGGGGCTCACCGGACGGGGCGACGACGACTACATCGCCGCCATGGCCCAGGAGATCGGGCCGAACCGGGTGGCGATGATCCTGCACCCGAAGAACATCACCCGGGACGACCTGCCTGCCATGTACGCGGCAGGAGCGCGACTGGTGCGCATCATCCTGCCCGCCGAGGGCTACGGACCGGGCCTGGACTTCATCCGGCAGGCCAGGGACATCGGCTTCACCGTGGGCGTGAACTTCGCCCGGATCAGCCAGTGGCCCGGCCGGGACGTGGTCGAGGTGGCGACCGCCGCCACCGACGCGGGCGCCGAGTTCGTCTACCTGGCCGACTCCAACGGCAGCCTCTCGCCCGTGGACACCACCGACCTCACCACCCTGACCAGGTCGGTCACCGGCGGAGCGGTGGGGCTGCACGCCCACAACAACCTGGGGCTCGCCCTGGCCAACGCCATCAGCGCGGTCGCCGCCGGCGCGACGTGGATGGACTCGTCGATCCAGGGCATGGGCAAGGGTCCGGGCAACCTCATCGCCGAGCAGTGGCTGGCCCACCTCGACCGGACGGACCCCAAGGCCGCGGCACGGCTCAACCTGGCCCCGGTTCTGGAACTGGCCGACCTGCTGCTCGCCAACATCCCCGAGGGCACGCCTTCGCTGCCGCTGCCGGACCTGGTGCTGGGCCGCTACGACCTGTCGGTGGAGCACCGCAAGCACCTGCTCGGCGAGCACGGTGAGGCCATCGCCACCGCGCGCTCCCTCGCCGCCGTCCAGTGACCCACGCCGGACCGGCTGCGCCGGCGGCGGTCTTCGGACCGGAGGCCGCCGTCGGCACGGCACACGCCCTCGTGTTCGCCCCCGTCACACCGCGCTGGGACGAGGGAGCGTTCTTCGCCCCCGTCATCCGGACTCTGACCCGCGCCGGGCTCAGGGTGACGGTGGTGGACACGCTCTCGCTGTGGGACGAGGAAGCGGACTCGATGGACTCCTTCGTCGCCCGCTGGCGCGCGCTGCTGCCGACGTTCGGCCCGGTCGACCTGCTCTGCGGGAACGCCCTGGGCGGTGCGGTGGCCCAGGCCCTGCTCCCGGACGTCGATCCCGCCACGGCCGTCCTCCTCGTCTCGGGGCCGGCGCGCACGGATGCCGTTCTGGAAGAACGGCTCCTGGAGATCGCGGACCTGGCCGCCGCGGGCCGCGCCGACGCCGCGCTCGCCCTGCTGCACAGGCGCGTCCTGCCCGACGGCACCTCGCCCGCGCAGGACGGCCCGGCACCTGCGGACGCCGACGCGGCCGCGGGCCGCCGACTCGCCGCCGGCATGCGCCTGCTGTGTGGCATCGACGTCTCCGCGACCGTACGGGCCCACCCCGGCCCGCTGCTCCAGGTCGTCGGCAGCCGCTCCCAGCTCGTCACCGGCCGCCACACCGCCGCCGCGCCCCACCACCGTGTGCACGTCGCCCCCGGCGCCGGCATGCGCCCCCACACCGAACAGCCCACGGAAGTCTCCGCGCTCGTCGAGGCATTCCTGTGGGAGAAGGGACTCCGATGAAGCCGACCCCGACCAAGAGCGTCGCCGTCCTTCCGGGCGACGGCATCGGACCGGAGGTCGTCTCCGCCGCGCTCGACACAGTCGAACAGCTCGACCTGCCCCTGGACTTCCGGTTCGGAGAGATCGGCTGGGAGTGCTGGCGCCAGGAGGGCACCCCGGTACCGCAGCGCACCTGGAAGCTCCTGGAGGAGACGGACACCTGCCTCCTGGGCGCCATCACCAGCAAGCCGCTGCGCGAGACGGAGGCCGAGCTCACCCCGTCGCTACGGGGCACCGGACTGGAGTTCGTCTCGCCGGTCATCCAACTCCGCCAGCGCCTGGGGCTGTACGCCAACGTCCGCCCCGTCACCGACCTGGACCACGGGCGGTTCGACTTCACCGTCATCCGCGAGAACACCGAGGGGCTCTACGCCGGTCTCGACGTCCACGGGCTCGACGAGGCGCTGTGGAACGCGGTGCGCCACCACCCCAACGCCGAGGCCTCCGGCCCCGAGGGCAGCAGCGTCACCCTGCGCCTCCAGACCCGGTTCGGCATCGACCGGCTGCTGCGCTTCGGCTTTGCGTACGCCGAGGCCCACGGCCACCGCCGGCTCACCCTCGTGGACAAGCCGATGGTCCTGCGCAACAGCAGCAACCATCTGCGTGAGCGTCTCGAACTGATCGCCGGGGACCACCCGGACATCGAGACCGAGATCCTCAACGTGGACGCCGTCGCCCTCTGGATGGTCCGCAGGCCCGAGCGGTTCGGCGTGCTGGTCGCAGAGAACATGTTCGGCGACATCCTCTCCGACCTCGGCGCGGGCGTCATGGGCGGCCTGGGCCTCGCCCCCAGCGGCAACATCGGTGAGCGCGGCAGCTACTTCGAGCCGGTGCACGGCAGCGCGCCCGGCATGGCGGGCAAGGGCAGGGCCAACCCGATGGCCATGTTGCTGACCTTCTCCCAGATGCTCGACCACCTCGGCCTGGCCGTGCCCGGCGAGGAACTGCGCAACGCCGTACGCACGGTCGCTCGCGCCCGGACGACCGTCACCTACGACCTGGGCGGCTCGGCGAGCACCGAGCAGGTGGCGCGGGCCGTTGCCCGCGAACTGCCGGGCGGGACGCACGAGTCGGCGGACACCGCCGGCCACGAGGCGGCTGCGAGGCCGGCCGTCCCGATGGACGTCGTGGACCGGCTGGCCCGGCTGGACACCGCCTCGGTCTCCGACGCGCTGGACAGCCTCGGCATCGTCGGAGTGCTGGCCGGGGTGACAGCGCGCGTCCCCGGGGCCCGTACGGCGGGACTCGCCCACACCGTCACGTACAAGCCGGTGGACGGCTCCGCCGAGGGCTTCCGCAACGCGGCGAACTACCTGGACGAGGTGCCCGCCGGATCCTTCGTGGTGGTCGACAACGGCGGAAGCTCCTCCTGCACGAACTGGGGCTCGCTCCTGACCGCCGTAGCGCAGAGCCGTGGGGTGCGCGGGACCGCGCTGTACGGCTCGGCCCGTGACATCGCCGAGATCCGTGCCGCCGGATACCCGCTGTTCAGCACGGGGGCCACGATGGTGAGCGGGAAGAACCGGGTCGAGCTGGCGGCGACCGGACGGGACGTCACCGTCGGCACCGTCACCGTGCATCCCGGGGACGTCGTCGTGGCCGACGACAACGGCGTACTCGTCGTACCCGCCGCGCGGGCCGCCGAGGTCGCCGACCGTGCCGAGCGCGTGGAGCGGACCGAGGCGGCGATCGCCGAGGCGGTGAGCACCGGGCTGCGCCTGGACGAGGCCCGCCGCCGGTTCGGCTACGCCAGGCCTTGGGAGGGCCCCGCCGGCCGGACCGGCGATGCCTGACCCGGCGCTGCGCCTGGTGGACGTCCACTACCACGCGGGCCCCGACCTGTACCGGCGCCGCCTGACGACCAGCGGCGCCGGGAGGGCGTACGCCCAGGCCGACGGCTGGGTGGTGATCAAGAGCCATCTGGGGTCCACGGCGGCCGCCGCGTGGGAGGCCCGGCAGGAGGGGCTGCCTGTCTCCGGTGCAGTCGTCCTCAACGACCTCGCGGGCGGCGTCCGTCCCCGGGTCGTGGAACAGGCCGTCTACGCGCACGGGCCGCAGAGCCCGGCCCGGCTGGTCGTGCACCTGCCCACCCTGGTCGGCCCCGCCCACCGGACCACGCTGCGCCGGGAGTCCTTCCACCCGCTGCTGGACGCCGACCGGTGGCGTGGTGACCGGGTCCTGGACGGCACGGGCCGGCTGAGCCGACGGGTGAGCGAGGTGCTCAGGGCGGCCCGCGACCTGCCGGTGGTCCTGGCGACCGGGCACTGCGACCGGGAGGAGACGTTGCGGGTGATCGACGAGGCGGCGCGGCTTGAGCTGCCACGGCTCCTGCTGACCCACGCCACCCACCCGATGTCCGGCCTCACCCCCGAAGACCTGGCCCAGCTGGCCGACCTTCCCGGCCTGTACGTCGAACTCACCGCCCTCACCCTCCTGTTGGGACATCGCGACGCCCGTCATCTCGGCGAAGTGGTCCGCGCCCACCCGCGGGTGGTGTTCAGCTCCGACCTCGGACAGCCCGACCAGCCGGACGTGAGCGGCTGGTTGACGGCGAGCCGGCGCTGGTTCGCCGACGCCCGGCTGACACCGGCTCAGGTCCGCGCCATCACTTCCGCCAACCCAGCAGCGCTGCTGGCGCCCTGAACCGCCCTTCCAGGGAGGACTCATGAACGTCCGCATCACGAACACCGCACTGCGTGCCGACATCCGCCGACTGGGTGATCTGCTGGGCGAGACGCTCGTCCGGCAGGAGGGCCCGGAACTGCTCGACCTCGTCGAGAAGGTCCGCCGCCTGACTCGAGAGGACGGCGAGGCCGCCGCCGAACTGCTGCGCGGCACCGAGCTGGAGACCGCGACCAAGCTGGTCCGCGCCTTCTCGACGTACTTCCACCTGGTGAACGTCACCGAGCAGGTCCACCGCGGCCGGGAGCTGAGGGCCGCGCGGGAACGGGAGGAGTCGGCGCTTGCCCGCGTGGTGAGGCAGGGCGCGGAACATTCCCCTGCTCTCCTCGCCCGCGCCGCCGAGCAGCTGCAGGTCCGTCCGGTGTTCACGGCGCACCCGACGGAGGCCGCGCGCCGCTCGGTCCTCAACAAGCTGCGCCGTGTCGCGGCCCTCCTGGAGGCCCCGGTCACCGAGGCCGACCGCCGCCGCCACGACACCCGCCTCGCCGAGAACATCGACCTCATGTGGCAGACCGACGAGCTGCGCGTGGTCCGCCCGGAGCCCGCGGACGAGGCCCGCAACGCCATCTACTACCTGGACGAGCTGCACGCCGGCGCCGTCGGGGACGTGCTGGAAGACCTCACCACCGAGCTGAAGCGCGCGGGGGTGGCTCTGCCCGAAGGGACCCGGCCGCTCACCTTCGGCACCTGGATCGGCGGCGACCGCGACGGCAACCCGAACGTCACCCCGCAGGTCACCTGGGACGTCCTGATCCTGCAGCACGAGCACGGCATCAACGACGCCCTGGAGCTGATCGACGAGCTGCGCGGCTTCCTCTCCCACTCCACCCGCTACATGGGCGCCACCGAGGAGCTGCTGGCCTCCCTCCGGTCCGACCTGGAACGGCTGCCCGACATCAGCCCCCGCTACAAGCGCCTCAACGCCGAGGAGCCCTACCGGCTCAAGGCCACCTGCATCCGGCAGAAGCTGGAGAACACCAAGCGGCGCCTGGCCACGGGGACCCCACACGAGCCCGGCCACGACTACCTGGGCAGCGGCGAGCTGCTCAGGGACCTGACGCTGATCCAGACGTCGCTGCGCGAGCACCGCGGCGCGCTGTTCGCCGACGGCCGGATGAACCGCACGATCCGCACCCTCGCCGCATTTGGTCTGCAGCTCGCCACCATGGACGTACGCGAGCACGCGGACGCCCACCACCATGTGCTCGGCCAGCTCTTCGACCGCCTCGGCGAGGAATCGTGGCGCTACGCGGACATGCCCCGCGACTACCGGCAGCGTCTCCTGGCAAAGGAGCTCACCTCTCGTCGGCTGCTCGGTCCGGCGCCGGTGGACGCGGCCGGCCAGAAGACCCTTGCTGTGTTCGCGACGGTCAAGAAGGCCCTGGAGACCTTCGGGCCCGAGGTCGTCGAGTCGTACATCATCTCGATGTGCCAGGGCGCCGACGACGTGTTCGCGGCGGCGGTGCTGGCGCGCGAGGCGGGCCTGATCGACCTGCACTCCGGCTGGGCGAAGATCGGTGTCGTGCCGCTGCTGGAGACGACGGACGAGCTGAAGGCGGCCGACACGATTCTTCAGGACATGCTCTCCGACCCGTCGTACCGCAGGCTCGTCGCCCTGCGCGGGGACGTGCAGGAGGTCATGCTCGGGTACTCGGACTCGTCGAAGTTCGGCGGCATCACCACCTCGCAGTGGGAGATCCACCGGGCGCAGCGGCGCCTGCGTGACGTGGCCCACCGCTACGGCGTACGGCTGCGCCTGTTCCACGGCCGCGGCGGTACCGTCGGCCGTGGCGGCGGCCCCTCGCACGACGCGATCCTCGCCCAGCCGTGGGGCACGCTGGAGGGCGAGATCAAGGTGACCGAGCAGGGCGAGGTCATCTCCGACAAGTACCTGGTGCCTTCGCTCGCGCGGGAGAACCTGGAACTGACGGTCGCAGCCACGCTCCAGGCCTCCGCCCTGCACACAGCGCCGCGGCAGAGCGACGAGGCACTGGCGCGCTGGGACGCGGCGATGGACGTCGTTTCGGAGGCCGCGCACGCAGCGTACCGGCGGCTCGTCGAGGACCCGGACCTGCCCGCGTACTTCTTCGCCTCCACGCCCGTGGACCAACTCGCCGACCTGCACCTCGGCTCGCGGCCCTCCCGGCGGCCCGACTCGGGCGCCGGCCTCGACGGTCTGCGCGCCATCCCGTGGGTCTTCGGCTGGACCCAGTCGCGGCAGATCGTCCCCGGCTGGTTCGGTGTCGGCTCCGGGCTGAAGGCGCTGCGCGAGGCGGGCCGACGGCAAGGCGGGGACATGGTGCTCGACGAGATGCACGAGCAGTGGCACTTCTTCCGCAACTTCATCTCCAACGTCGAGATGACGCTCGCCAAGACGGACCTGCGGATCGCCCGCCACTATGTCGACACGCTCGTCCCGGAGGACCTCAGGCACGTGTTCGCCACCATCGAGGCCGAGTACGAGCTGACCGTCAGCGAGGTGCTCCGCGTCACCGGCGGCCGGCAGCTCCTGGACACCCACCCCGTGCTCCAGCAGACCTTCGCGATCCGCGACGCCTACCTCGACCCGATCTCGTACCTCCAGGTCGCCCTCCTCAAGCGCCGGCGCGACGAGGCCGCCACCGAGGCCGCTCCGGACCCGCACCTTTCGCGGGCGCTGCTCCTGACGGTCAACGGTGTGGCAGCCGGACTGCGCAACACCGGCTGAGGGCTCCCCGCACCTGCCCGTTCCGCCCCGGCAACAGACGGCGTACCGGTGCCGATCGATGCCGACACCCTCAGGTTCATGCGACCCACAGGAGCCCTCACCATGACGGACGACCCCTGCACCCCTGACCTCTCGCGCCGCGGTGTGCTGCGCTCCGCGCTCGCCACTACGGCGGCGATCTCCGCCCCGCTCCTGGATGTCACCTCGGGCGCCGCACACGCCGCTGCGAACCAAGGCGGAGCCGACGCCACCGGCCCGGCATCCGTGCGAGGAGCGCTGCACACGGCCCGAGGGGGCACCCGGATCGGAGCGCTGAGCGACCAGTCAGCCGTTCGTACCTTCACCGTCGGCGACACTCGGCTCACTTACGTCGTCGACGGCGCCATGGAGTTGGACCCGGCAGGATTTCTCCCCGCCGTCCCCGCCGAATACTGGCAAGCCCACCCCGAGGCGCTGACCGGCTCCGGCCGCATCGCCGCCTCGGCGGGTGGTGTCCTCGTCGAGCGAGGGCGGCGGAGGCTGCTGATCGACGTGGGCCTCGGCGGCAACGTCCTCTCACCGTCGCTCGGCATCTCCCGCGGCGGCGCCCTGCTGCACACCCTCGGGGCACTCCGCGTGTCACCGGAGTCCATCGACACTGTGGCCTTCACCCACCTGCACACCGACCACACCGGCCTCGGCTTCCTGAGGGACCGCAACCAGGAACTGCACAAGGCGTTCCCCCGCGCCGACTACTTGGTGGCCGGCGCCGAATGGGAACCCTTCTGGCAGGGCGAGATCAAGGTGGGAGCCCCGTCCTGGGACGGGTTCATGGTGCCGATGTCCCGCGTGCTGCAGCGGTTCGACGATGGTGACGAAGTGTGGCCCGGCGTCACCGCGCTGATCACCCCCGGTCACAGTCCAGGGCACACCACATACGTGGTCTCGGCCTCAGGCGGACGGCGGATCCTGGTCCTCGGCGACGCGTTCCACACCCCCGCTCAGATGACCCATCCCGAGTGGCCCTCCGGCCCCGACGTGGACATCGAGGGGGTGCTGCACGCACGCACAACTCTCCTGAAGGAGTTGCTCGCTCCCCGTACCTACGCTTTCGCCTTCCACTTCGGGGACACGGTCTTCGGCCGGGTCGTCCGTGACGACGCTGGGAACGTCCAGTGGCAACCTGCGCCCGCCCGAGAGCTCCTGCCCGCCCCGGTCCTCCTCTCCTGACCATTTGGAGGAGGTGGAGCGCACGAGGGCCGTACGGCGCGGCAGATACGTCCGTACACAGCGGGGGTTGCCGCCGGGTTCGACGGCGACCCGGTCGCCGGTGCACACGACCCGGGCAGCGCTCGTAGCAAAGACAGCCGTCGGTCAACACCTCCCGGTTCCGCACTCGTTCGACAGCAGGACCACCGGCCACCGCTCAAAGCCCCCGCCCGGCGAAGGGCCCCGGCACCTCCCCCGACCCCCGCCTGATCAGTTCCGTCGGCATGACGAGGGTGCGGGGCGGCGAGGTGTCGCCGTGGATGCGGGCGAACAGGAGGTGCGCGGCCATGGTGGCGAGGGCGACGGGATCCTGGGCGATGACGGTGACGGGCGGGGTGAGCCGCTCGGCCAGCGGGAAGTCGTCGAAGGCGATGAAGGCGATCCGGGGCGGCAGTACCGTCAGCGCACCGAAGGCGAGGCTCTCGTTGTCGGCGAGGAGGGCGGTGGGCGGCTCGGCGGAGGCGAGCAGGCTCGTGACGGCCTCGGCGGCGGCCGGCGCCGAGCGCAGGCCGTGGCGGACGAGCCCGGGGTCGGCGGTGATGCCCGCGGCCCGAAGTGCCGCCCGGTAGCCCTGGTGGCGCTCGCCGTTGGTCCAGATGTCCTGTCGGCCACCGAGGTAGCCGATACGGCGGTGGCCGCGCGCGATCAGGTGCCGTACGGCCTCCTCGACCGCGGCGCGGTTGTCCACCACCACGGTGTCCGCGTCCAGGCCGGGTGCGGCCCGGTCCACGCACACGATCTTGGTGCCCTGCGCCTGGGCCGGGCGCAGGAAACGGTGGCTGCCCGCGGCCGGCGTGAGGATGAGACCGTCGACGCGGCGGGCGGTGAAGGCGGCGACGACCTCGCGCTCCCGGCGCGGGTCGGCGCGGCTGGAACCGATCAGCACCACGCTGCCGCGGCGGCGGGCGACGTCCTCGGCGGCGGAGGCGACGGCGGCCATGAAGGGGTCGGCGACGTTGTCGACCAACAGGCCTATCGTCCGGCTCGGTTGGTCCGCGCGGCGCAGCTGGCGCGCCAACTCGTCGCGCTGGTAGCCCAGTTTGCGGACGGCGTCCTCGACTCTCGCGGCGGTCCGCGGGGCCACGCTGCCCGCGCCGTTGACCACGCGGGACACCGTCATCGCGCTGACGCCCGCCTCGGCGGCGACGTCCTTCATCGTGGGGCGGCCGACCACGCCGCAGTCCTCCTCGGCACTCGGGCGGGCACCTCCGGGCCGCTGTGCAACCTCTTGGGAACAGGTCACACACGACCCTTGACGCCCACCCATGGGGCTCCCAGAATCGACGAACTGTTAACGATACCAACGCGAAGGCACAACATGGCCTCTGCAAGGGAACCACTTCTCGCGGCGCACGGTGTGGTCAAGCGTTTCGGTCACGTCCAGGCGCTGCAGGGCGCCGACTTCACGGCGTACGCGGGCGAGGTCGTCGCCCTGATCGGGGACAACGGCGCAGGCAAGTCGACTCTGGTGAACGTCCTGTCGGGAGTGCTCGCACCCGACGAGGGCGAAGTGCGGGTGGAGGGGCGGGCGGTCCGGTTCGGCGGGCCGATGGACGCCCAGCGGCACGGACTTGAGACCGTCTACCAGGATCTGTCGCTCGCACCGGATCTGGACGCGGCGGCCAATCTGTATCTGGGCAGGGAGGTCGTGCGCGGCGGGCTGCTCGGCCGGCTGGGGGTGCTCGACCGGCCCGCGATGCGGCGGGAGGCGGTCAAGGCGTTCGCCGAGCTGGGCGTCGAGCTGAAAGATGTGACGGCTCCTGTGACAACGTTGTCCGGCGGTCAACGACAGTCGGTGGCCGTGGCGCGTGCGGTCGCGTTCGCGAACAAGGTCATCTTCATGGACGAGCCGACGGCCGCGCTGGGGGTGGTGCAGCGCGCCCGGGTCCTGGACACCGTGCGCAGGGTCGCCGACCGGGGCATCTGTGTCGTGCTGATCAGCCACAACATGCCCGAGGTGCTCTCGGTCTCGGACCGGGTGGAGGTGCTGCGGCTCGGGCGCCGGGTCGCCTCGTTCACCGCGGCGGACACGACGATCGAGGAACTGGTCGGGGCCATGACCGGGTCACTGGACGAACCCGCCCGGCCCAACGGGTCCTTGAGGAAAGCGGAGGACGGGCGATGACCGCCGACAGCAGGGAAGTCCGGCCGGCCGCGGCACAGCAGCAGGCCCCGCCGGCGTCGGACGGTGCGGGCAGGACCGTACCGGACTGGCTGCGGCGGGCGGCCGGCATCAGCGAACTGTGGACCTTCGTGATCCTCGTGGTGCTGGTCGCGTTCTTCACCATCGCCGCACCGGGCAAGTTCTTCACCCAGTACGACCTCACGCAGATCGCCGTGAACGCGGCCATCTATCTGGTGCTGGGCGTCGGCATGACCTTCGTGATCATCACGGCGGGGATCGATCTCTCGATCGGTTCGGTGCTGGTGCTGTCCGCGGTGGCCGCGGGCGAGTACAACATCCACCACGGCGGGCCGGACGCCGGCTGGGGCACGGTCGCGGTCTGTGTGGTCATCGCCCTTGCGGTGGGCGCCGGTTGGGGTGTGCTGCAGGGTGCGGTGGTGGCGACCGGGAAGGTGCCGCCGCTGATCGTGACACTCGGCGGTCTGGGAGCGGCGCTGGGGATCGCCGAACTCGCCACCGGGGGCCAGGACCCGGCGGGTGCGGCGGCCACGCATCTGCAGAACAGCCTCGGCTTCGGCAAGGTGCTCGGCATTCCCTGGATGGTGGTGCTGGCCGCGGTGGTCACCGCCGTGTTCGGCCTGGTGCTGGGCGCGACGAGGTTCGGCACGCACACCCTGGCGATCGGCTCCCATCCAACTGCCGTACGGCGGGCGGGAATCGGAGTCGGTCGGCACCTGGTGAAGGTGTACGGGCTGATGGGCCTGCTGGCCGGGCTCGGCGCGGTGATGTGGCTGGCCTCGTACGGCACCACGTCGATCGCCGGGCACTCCACCGACAACCTGAAGGTGATCACGGCCGTGGTGCTCGGCGGCACCAGCCTCTTCGGCGGGCGCGGCTCGGTGCTGGGCACCGTGATCGGTGTGTTCATCCCGGCGGTGCTCACCACCGGACTGATCGTCATCGGCGTTCAGCAGTACTGGCAGGACGTCGCGGTGGGCGTGGTGCTCGTCGCGGCCGTCTACGTCGACCAGATGCGCAGGAAGACCCGAGAGCAGGATTGAGGAGATGTCTCGATGTTGAGCATTCGCAGCAGGCGCAGCGCACTGGTCGCCGCGGGCACCGTACTGGCCCTCACCGGGGCCGCCGCGTGCAGTTCGTCCAGCGGTGGCGGGTCGGGTTCGTCGGGTGGGGCCGCGCACAAGAAGGTGCGGCTGATCACCGGAGTGAAGAGCGACCCCTTCTACATCACCATGACCTGCGCGGCGAAGACGGAGGCGCAGGCCAAGGGCATGGACTTCGGCGCGGACGGTTCCGCGCAGTGGGATGTGTCGGTTCAGCGGCCGCTCCTGGACTCGGTGGCGGCCTCCCGGCCGGACGGGCTGATGATCTCGCCGGTGGACACCAGCGCGCTCACGCCGTCGTTGAAGCAGATCCAGTCGGCGGGCACCAAGGTCGCGCTGGTCGACACCACGGTCACCGACGACTCGATCGGCGTCACCCGTATCTCCTCCGACAACGAGAAGGGCGGCCGGGTCGCCGCCGACGCGCTGGCCAAGCTGATGGGTGAGAAGGGTTCGGCCATCGTGATCAGCGTCAAGCCGGGTGTCTCCACGACCGATGCCCGGATCAAGGGTTTCACGGAGGAGATGAAGAAGTACCCCGAGATCAAGATGCTGCCCACGCTCTACGACAACGACCTGCCGGCCACGGCTGCCTCCCAGATCCAGTCGACGCTGGCGGCCCACCCCGACCTGGGCGGTGTCTTCGCGGGCAACACGAACACCGGCCAGGGCATCGCCACCGGTCTCAAGCAGGCGGGCAAGCAGGGTGCGGTGAAGGTCGCCGCCTTCGACGCCGAGCCCGACGAGGTGGCCTCGCTCAAGGCGGGCACGCTGCAGGTCCTCGTCGCCCAGGACCCGGCGGCGATCGGCAGGGAGGCCGTCGACCAGCTGGCGGCCGCCTTCGAGGGCAAGAGCGTCCAGAAGTCGATCGGCACCAACATGGTCGCCATCACGAAGGCGAACATGAACGACCCGTCGGTCAGCAAGTACTTCTACAGGTCGGGCTGCTGACCGGCCGACGCCGAACGACCGGGTGACTCTGGCGGGTTCACCCGGTCGCGGCGCCCGTCACGAGCCGCACGAGATCAACTCTTCGCGCAGGCAAGCCCGTTGAGGGTGAAGTCGTACGGCGAGGAGTTCCTGCCCTGCCAGGATCCCAGGAAGCCGAAGGTGATCTTGCCGTCTGCGGGGACGGCCTTGTTGTAGTCGGCGGCGGTCGCGGTGACCCGGGAGCCGTCCTGGGAGACGCTCGCGTCCCACATCTGGCCGACCTTCTGGCCGTCCCGGTAGGACCAGGCGACGCGCCAGGTGTCGAGGGCGGCGGCGGTGGTGACGGTGACAGTGGCCTGGAAGCCGTCGGTCCACTGGTTGTCCAGGTGGTAGGCGACCTTGCAGGTGGCGGACGCGCTGTTGCCGGGATCCGGGGCGCTGCTCTGCGTGGTGGCGGAGGTGCCCTGGGGTTCCGGGTCGGAGTGCCTGCCCCCGTCGGGTTTCGTCGGGGTGGCGGAAGTGGTCGGCGAGGCGCTCTTCGGCGTCGGAGTGGCGGACGGCAGGGACGGGCGCGGGGCCGCCACGGGGCTGCTGTCGGTCGGTGCGTCGCTGCTCGCGGCCTCGTTGTCGCTGCCGCCGAACGGCATCATCGACGTGGCCAGCGCCAGCAGCGACACCATGACGGCGGCCACCAGCAGCCCGCCCCGGACGACGCGTGCGCGGTCGACGACGGCCTTCGGTTCGCCGCTCTGCCCGTCTGCCGCCTGCGGCCGCCCCACACCGAGGCGCACCTCGGCGGCCCGGCGGCGGCGTTCCAGGTAGGCGAGGCCGCCCCAGCCGATGACACCGCCGGCGAGGGCCGCGGGCAGCCCGCCGCCCTGCGGACGCAGACAGGCGGCGGCCTCCGCGCAGTCCACGCAGGTGGCGAGGTGCCGCGAGAGGTCCGGCGGGATGTCGGCGGCGGGCGACCTGGTGATCGCGTCGAGGAGGCGCGCATAGCTGCGGCACTGCGCGTCCATCGGCGTGTCGAGGTGGTTGCGGTGGCAGCGGTCCCTGAACAGGCCCCGCACCTGGTCGAGTTCCTCGCCCACGAGGGCCGGGTCGAGGCCGAGCCGGCGGGCCACCACGGACCGCGGCAACGACTCCACCTCGGCCAGCCACAGCAGCGCCGCATCCGCCTCCTGGAGGTCGCGCAGGCCGCGCAGGGCGATCGGGCGGCGCAACGGGGGGCCGGTGTAGCGGGCGGCCTTCTCCGAGTTGAGCCACAGGCGCAGATCGGGGTCGAGGTCCTGGCCCTGACCGTCGGCCTCCCAGGCCGCCGCCGTGGTGCGTACGGCGGTCAGCAGCAGGGGGATCACGGGGAGCCGGGGCGAGCGGCGGCCGTTGCTCCGGGAGCCTCCGGTCTCGGCGGCGCGGACCTCGCGGATACCGAGCGCGAACGCCTCCGTGGCCAGCTGAGTGGCCGCGGTGGCGCCGGCCGTGCACAGATCGGCGTAGGAAAGCACCGCGTCCCAGCACTCGGAGAACAGCGCGGCCTCGGCAGCGTCCTTCGGGTTCGGCAGGTCGGGCATGAGTCTCCTGCATCCACAAGCGAGGTCAACTCACCAATTTCGGCGAAGGAGTTGGGGGGAACCTCGCGGCAGGACAGGAGCCTTTCACGCTTTCAACACAACTGACAAGCGCTGTCTTCAGTTGTCCTGACAGAACCTGTGAACCGGCCGGAGACACAACTCCGGCCTCTTGTACGGACGGGGACCCGATTTGACTCAAAGTCCCCGTCCGCCACTCACACCTCCGCCGCCTCCTGAGCCGGGAGACTGTCCATGAACGAGCTGACCGAGAACACCGCGCGGCCGGGTCCGGGCGGGCCGTATCCGGGCGGCGAGGAGAGGCCGAAGTCGTCCATGGTCTGGCGATAGGCCTGCAGCAGCCGGATGTGGTACTCCAGCGGGGCGCCCTGCGGGTTGGCCTTGCCGAGCGGGGTGGTGGGCTCGGGGCACCAGGTGGTGAAGCGGGGCGTGATGCCGTGCGACATGAAGAAGCGCAGTCCCTCGGTCGTGGACTCGATGGCCTCGTCGACCGTCTTGAACCCGAAGGGCTCGGCCATCTCCACGCCGGCCACGAAGTTGGGGATGACGTTGCGCGCGCCGAAGATCTCCGCCGAGTCGAGGATCCGCCTGTGCCACTCCTCGCGGCCGACGTAGCGCTCCTTGCCCGGGCAGTACATCTTGAACAGATACTCGTCCCACACCTCGTAGTTGGGGTGGTAGATCTGCACGCCGTAGTCCTTGAACCGCTTCACGTCGTCCTTGGGCAGCGCCTGGGCGACGACCTTGCCGATCCAGCGGCCCGGGAAGTGCTCCTCGATGGCCTTGGCGTACATGCCGTAGAAGTCGGCCTCGTCACGGCCCTGGAGCCTGGAGGTGATGGCGCCGCCGGTGAGGGTGTAGGCCGTGGAGACCTTCGCCGTGTCGTAGCGATTGATGATCTCCAGGGCTTCCAGGACCTCGTCGACGTCCTTCACACCGGTGTACGGCCGCCCGGCGGCCTTGTGCTGGCGCCAGTTGTGGTTGATGTCGCAGTACTGGCACTCCTCCTTGGCGCCGAAGTACTGGCAGACCCGGAAGACGGTGAGGTAGATGAGGTAGCCCCACTGGATGGTGGGGGCCACCTCCATCACGGACTTTCCGTTGGAGAGCGTGTGCTTGTAGTACTCGGGCATCGGTGGCACACCCACGTCGGCGACGCGCTTCCCATCGAGGTAGAGCCCGAGCATCCCCTCATCGTCTGCGGCGACGCGGTACGGAGAGGACGGGTTCACCCGCACCGATACGACGGTACGCCGCAGGTCGTACGGCCCGCCAGTGAGGATGATCTCCTCCGGGGGCCGCCGCAGAGCAGCCTCGCCCAGTTCCGGCAGGGTGCCGTGGTCAAAAGAGAAGATGAAGTACGACTTCGGCTTGACCTCGCCGCGCTCGTTGTCACTCAAGGCCGATGGGTCGAAGGCCACGCCGCCACGGAGCAGGTCCTCTTTGAAGACGGCCTCCCGTGGCACGTACGGGAACCGCTCCATCAGGTCCTCGACCAGCGCGGTACGGCTGTCCATCCCTGTCTCCTCCCAGCTCAGACATACGACTCTCACGGTACGCCTGAGCTCGCCAAGGCCGCCCAGGAGGGGGGTGAGCACTACCGGCACACCGTTGCTGCAGACGACCTCAGCGTCTTCCAGCATCCCCGGCATTTCTGCCGGAAAGGTTCGTGGCGGTGTCACCAAAGAGTGAGGGCTTCGGTGTCCTGACGACGATCTCTCGCTTCTTGCTGCCGCTGGTGCGGCAGGGTTGCGCCACCTGCCCGCCCGCCTCGGCCGGGGTTCCGGCCGGGACGTTGGCGGCGGGTCTTACGGTCGGCTCCACGAGGCTTCGACACGCTGGGCGCGTCCTGGTCTCCGGCCACTCCGGTACCAGTCGATGCGGCCGCTGCGAGAGCGGCGAGGTTACTGGCTGCGTTCTCGTCCCGGTCCAAGACCAAGCCGCAGACATCGCAGGTGAAGACTCGGACGTGCAGCGGCAGCTTGGCTTTCACCGCGCCGCATGCCGAGCAGATCTTGCAGGAGGGATACCAGCGGTTCGCCACGATCGTGCGGCATCCGTTCCACTGGCCTTTGTAGGTGAGCTGGCAGCGGATCTCCCCGAATCCGGCATCGGCCACTCGGCGGGCGAGTCGTTTGTTGCGGAGCATTCCTGCGACGTTGAGGTCTTCGATCACCACGGTGCCGTACTCGGTCCGGACACGGGTGGTGAGTTTGTGCAGCGCGTCGGTACGCAGGTTCGCCACGCGGTGGTGGATCTTGTTGCGCTCGGCGTTGGCCTTCTCCCATCGCCTCGACGGCTTCTGGCCGGTCCTGCGGTCCGGACCCTCCCGCCGGGAGGCTCGGCGGGAATGGAATCTCGGTAGCTTGAGGGCGCCGTCCAGGTGCTTCGGGTTCGGCTCGTAGCGGATCTCGCCGGAGCTGTCGGCCAGGATCGCCAGATGTTTCACACCCAGGTCGATCCCGACCGCAGTGTGCGGGCGGTCGACGCGTGTGATCTCCCGGGCAGTCTCGACCTGGAAGGAGGCGAACCAGCGCCCGCGCTCATGCCTGACGGTCGTGGACAGGATCCGCGCCGCCCCGGCCTGGATGAGGGCCAGGAGCTTAAGCGTGGGTTCGTGGGTACGCAACGTGCCCAGCCGAGGCAGGGTGACGTGGCGGCCGTCAGGTTCGATGCGGATCGCGCCGGTGGTGAACCGGCAGGCCAGGCGGGCCTTCCGCTTCGACTTCCGGCGCGGGACACCCACCCTGGCACTCTTGCGTTTGCCCTGCTTGGACTTGGCGTAGTTGTCGAACGCGGCAGCCGCGTTCGCCAGCCCGGTGCTGTAGGCCTCCTTGGAGTTCTCCTCCCACCAGGCGGCGAATCTCGGGTCGGTGGTCTTGACCTGGTTGAACTCCTTGCGCAGCGCGGGCAGCGACCACGGCCGCCACGGCGTCAGCTCCTCATCACCGATGCCGTAGGAGACTTCCGCCTTGCGCTGCCACCACGAGGCGGTCACCCACGACACGGCCCAGTTGTAGGCGGCACGGGCGGCGCCGCAGTGCGAGCGCAGCGCCTGCTCTTGCCCAACGTTTGGGTCAAGGGCGAACCGATAAGCCTGCACCAGGAAACCGGCTCGCGGCCGAAACTTCCTGCTCACTCGGCAAGCTCTCCCCCACTTGAAGATCCCTCGCCGCACTCAACGAGCATCCGACCTGAAGGTCACGCATTCGATGCACGACCATCCGTTCGCACCCCCTCACGCCTCCCGTTCCAACGCCCCCAAATCCACCGGATGCGCCAACTCCCCTCCCGCCACCAGCCGTGCGGCCTCCTCCGCGACCGTCATGCCGAGGCGGGACAGCTCGTTGCCCTGCGAGCCCGCGAGGTGCGGGGTGACGAAGGCGCCCGGGAGGTCGTAGAGCGGGGAGTCCGCGGGGAGGGGCTCGGGGTCGGTGACGTCGAGAACGGCGTTCAGACGGCCGGTGCGGACCTCGTCGACCAGGGCCTCGTGGTCGACGAGGCCGCCGCGTGCGGTGTTGATCAGGGTCGTACCGGCCGGCATCAGGGCGAGTTCCCTGCGGCCGATCAGGTGGTGGGTCTCCGGGGTCTCGGGCGCGTGGACGGTGACGATGTCCGAGGTGCGCAGAAGGTCGTCCAACGGCAGGAGTGCCGCGCCGAGTTCGGCCGCTCGCGGCTCGGTGACGTACGGGTCGGTGAGGCTCACGCGCAGGTCGAAGGGTGCCAGTAGCTCGATGACGCGGCGGCCGATGCGGGAAGCACCGATCACACCGACCCGGCGGCCGTGGTTGCCGATGCCGGGGACGACGCCCCAGCCGGGATGGGACCGTGTGGTGCGCAGGCGTTCCCGGGCGCCCAGGAGGTCCTTCCCGGCGAGCAGGATCATCGCGAGCGCGTACTCGGCGACCGGCAGGGCGTTGGCCGCGGCGGCCGAGGAGACCGCGATGCCGCGCCGCCAGACCTCGGGCGTGGTGAAGCCCTTCACCGAGCCCGCCGAGTGCAGGACCGCGCGCAGTTTCGGTGCCGCGTCGAGGACGGCGGCGTCCAGGCGGGGGCAGCCCCAACCGGTGACGAGGATCTCGGTGCGCGCGAGCACCTCACGGACGCGCGGCTCGGCGAAGTCCCCGGCGATCAGGTCCGGATCGACGTCCAACGCCTCGCGCAGTCGCGCAAGGACCCCTGCGGGGAAGACGAGCGGCAGGTTCTCGGCGGTCATGGCGAACAGAGCCTGGGGACGCTCGGGCAAGGGGCGGGCCCTCCGGCTTCGTCGAGGAAGTTGTAGAAAACGCTCTCCACGGTAGGTCCCGGCAGATGAGAGGGTCAATGCAGAGGGTCCATGCACACGCACTCGCCGGAGGGACGACAGGAATGACGGAGACCGTCACCAACTGGGCAGGCAACATCACCTATGCGGCAAAGGAGTTGCACCGCCCCCACTCGCTCGACGCGCTCAGGACCCTCGTGGCCGGCAGCGCGAAGGTCCGCGTCCTGGGCAGCGGCCACTCCTTCAACGAGATCGCCGAACCCGGCCCCGAGGGCACCCTGCTCTCGATCGCCGGACTGCCGCCGGTGATCGACGTGGACACCACGGCCCGCACGGTACGGGTCTCGGGCGGTGTCCGGTACGCGGAACTGGCCCGCGTGGTGCACGCACACGGGCTCGCGCTGCCCAACATGGCCTCCCTGCCGCACATCTCCGTCGCCGGTTCGGTGGCGACCGGCACCCACGGCTCGGGGGTGGCCAACGGGTCGCTGGCGGCACCGGTGCGCGAGGTGGAGCTGGTCACGGCCGACGGCGACACGGTACGGATCGGGCGGGGCGACGCGCGGTTCGACGGCGCCGTCACCTCGCTGGGCGCGCTCGGCGTCGCGGTCACCCTCACCCTCGACCTGGAGCCGGCCTTCGAGGTCGAGCAGCACGTGTTCACCGAACTCCCCCTCGCCGGGCTGGACCCGCAGACGTACGAGGCGATCGCGGCGGCGGCGTACAGCGTGAGCCTGTTCACCGACTGGCGGGAGCCCGGCTTCCGGCAGGTGTGGCTCAAGCGGCGTACCGACCAGCCGCTCCCGGACTTCCCGTGGGCAGCGCCCGCCACCGAGAAGCTGCATCCCGTGCCGGGGATGCCGGCCGTGAACTGCACGGAGCAGTTCGGGGTGCCGGGGCCGTGGCACGAGCGGCTGCCGCACTTCCGGGCGGAGTTCACACCGAGCAGCGGGGCCGAGCTGCAGTCGGAGTACCTGCTCCCGCGGGAGCACGCCGTCGACGTACTGCATGCCCTCGACGGGATCCGGGCGACGGTGGCCCCCGTGCTGCAGACCTGCGAGATACGCACGGTCGCCGCCGACCAGCAGTGGCTGAGCCCGGCCCATGGGCGGGACACCGTGGCGGCGCACTTCACCTGGATCGAGGACACGCAGGCCGTGCTGCCGGTGGTGCGGCGGCTGGAGGAGGCACTGGACTCCTTCGACGCCCGCCCGCACTGGGGCAAGGTCTTCACCACGCCGGCGGCGGTGCTGCGCGGCCGGTACCCCCGGCTGGCCGACTTCCGGGCGCTTGCGCGGGGGCTGGACCGGGACGGAAAATTCGCCAACCCGTTTGTGCGGACAGTGCTGGGCGACTGACCTCCGAAGGGCTTTATAAACCCCCTTTCCTAACCCCTTGTCGAAAGTCCCCGGCAGGCCATAGCCTTGCGCCGCGCCGGTGCCGACCTGCCCGGTCCGCCTGGCTGAAGGAACGGGGGTCGACCGGTGCTGTGTCTTCCCGGGGGACAACCCCCGGACCCCCGGCCAGGGCGTCGCACCGGAGGTTCGGCAGTAAGGGGAGTTCGATGAAACGCGGCACATCACGTGACATCCGCACCGCGAACCGCTACGAGGTGCTGCGCCAGATCATCGCCGCGTCTCCCACCTCCCGGCAGGAGCTGGCGGCCGCCACCGGTCTGAGCCTTGCCACGGTCGCCACGCTCGTCGGCGAGCTCCTCGATCTGCGGATGATCACCGAGGTCGGGTTCGAGGACTCGGCGGGCGGCCGCCCCCGGGGTCTCGTGGCGGTCAATGCGTCGGGGGGCGCGTTGATCGGCGTCGACATCGCGGAGACGTACGTCCATGTCGAGCTGTTCGACCTGGCGCTGAACGTCCTCGCCCGCGCCGAGGAGGACGTCCGCCCCGGCGAGAGCCTCCCCGAGCAGCTGGTCGGTCATGTCGCCGCCGCCGTCGGCTCGGTGGTCACGCAGGCCGGCATCGAGGGTGCGCGGGTGCTGGGCGTGGGCGTCAGCGTGCCGGGGCAGGTGGACCGCGCCACCGGCATCGCCGAGTACGCGCCGAACTGGGACTGGCACGACGTGCCGCTGCTCGACCTGCTCACCGAGCACATCGCCTACCCCCTCTACCTGGACAACCCGCTGCGTGCCGTCGCGGTCGCCGAGCTGTGGTTCGGGGCGGCGCGCGGACGCGGGGACGCCGTCGTGGTCACCCTCGGGACCGGCGTGGGCGCCGGGCTCGTCCTGGGCGGCGGGCTGCACCGCGGGATCAGCAACAGCGCCGGCGAGTGGGGCCACAACACGATCGTCCTCGACGGCCGGCTGTGCCACTGCGGCAACCACGGCTGCGTGGAGACGTATGTCGGAGCGCCCGGAATCATGCTGAACCTGCGGGAGCTGAGCCCCCAGAGCCCGCTGCTGCACCCGGAGGACCAGACGGCCACCATCGCCGCGCTGGCCCAGGGGATGCGCGAGCACGACCCGGTGGCGGTCAAGGTGGTCCGGGACACCGCCCGTTACCTCGGCGCCGGCATCGCCGACCTGGTCAACCTGTTCAACCCCGAAGTGGTCGTGCTCAGCAGCTGGGTCGCGGCCGCCCTCGGCGAGCCTCTGGTCGCGGAGGTGCGCGAGGCCGTCGCCCGGCACGCGCTGCCGCGGCCGATGGCCGCCACCGAGATCGTCCTCTCCCCGATCCCCACCGACCCGGCGTGTCTGGGTGCGGCGACGTTCGCGCTGGAAGGCGCGCTGCAGTCCGTCGGGCAGAGGAATGCGAAACGCACCACCCCCGCAAGGAGCCGTACCGCACCACCTTCATGACGACGGAAGGGATGCACGTGCCTCACCCCCACCCCCGCAGATCCGCCCTGTTGACGGCCGCAGCCGCGCTCGCCCTCGCGGGTCCCCTGATATCCGCCCCGCCCTCCTCGGCCGCCACCCCCACGGCGGCCGAGATCTCCCCGCACGCCGCCCAGACCATCGACGACATCGGTGCGTCGGGCGCCTGGTGGGTCAACGACCTGCAGCACTTCAAGCCCGAGGTGCAGGCCCGGGTCGCCGATCTGCTCTTCTCCCAGCAGGGCCTGGCCCTCTCCTCCTACCGCTACAACATCGGCGGTGGCGGCACCGCGGTCACCACCCCGGCCCGCGCCGCCCAGGACTTCCTGGGCGCCGACGGCTCGTACAACTGGAGCAATGACAAGGGCGGCCGTACGTTCCTCAGGTACGCCGCGAAGTACGGCGTCAGGGACCTCATCGGCTTCGTCAACAGCGCGCCCGCGCAGTGGACGACCAACGGCCGGAGCTGCGGCGGCCAGTTGAAGGCCGGCAGCGAGGCGGACTACGCCAAGTACGTGGCGGACGTGACCGACCACTTCGCCGAGCAGGGCGTGAAGCTGGACTACATCAGCCCGTTCAACGAGCCGGACAACGACTTCGGGGACTGCGGCCAGGAGGGCATGAAGGTCACGGTCGACCAACGCGACGACATCGTGCGGGCCTTGGGCGCCGAGCAGCGGGCCCGCAAGCAGCGGACGTCGATCATCGCCGACGAGTCCAGCAAGACCACCCAGTTCACCGACGAGCTGCCGCAGTGGATCTCGCAGCCGGGCACCGCGCAGTACGTGTCCGCGCTCGCCCACCACACCTACAACAACCCCGACGACGGCCAGCTGGGCAACGTCTACGGGACGTCGAGGACGGTCGGCAAGAAGTCCTGGGCCACCGAGATCTGCTGCTTCGGCAAGGGCGGCACGGGCTGGAACCAGGAGTACGACCCCACCATCGACAACGCCCTGCTGATGTCGCGGATCATCTACAAGGACTTCGCGAGCTCGCACGACTCGGCGTTCCAGTGGTGGGTGGCCCTGGCCAGCGGCTACGGCACCTCCCCCACCGAGCGCAACGACACGGGCTGGAACGACGGCCTGATCTACTACGACCCCGACTACGCGACGAACGGCAACCAGAAGCTGTACTTCACCAAGCGGTACTACGCGCTCGGCCAGTACAGCAGGTTCGTGAGGCCGGGCTCGGTCGCGCACAACGTGACCGGAGCGCCGGACGGCGTCGAGGTGTCGTCGTACGACCGGAACGGCAAGTGGGTGGTCGTGGTCAACAACCACAACTCCACCGACACACCGCTGAGTTTGCACTTCAATAACAAGACGCCGGTGCGGGCCGAGCAGGCTGTCCGGACCTCGGCCACGGAGGACTGGGCGAACGTCGCCAGGCCGACGGTGAGCGGCGGCACGGCGTCCACGACCCTCGCGGCCCGCTCCGTCACGACGTACGTCTTCGACCAGAAAGGCCGCGGCGGCTCGGCGATCACGGGCGCGCTGCAGGGCAGGCAGTCCGGAAAGTGCCTGACCGCGGGCGCGTCCGGGGCCGCCATCAGCACGTGCACGGGCGGGACCGAGCAGTCGTGGTCGTACGACGGCAAGGGCGCCCTGAAGGGCCCGAACGGCTATCTCACGGCCGGGAGTTCGGGCCTGACGACGACCGCCGACTTCACCGGTGACGCAGGCCAGCGCTGGCTGCTGAACGCCAACGGCCAGATCCTCAGCGAGGCGTCCGGCAAGTGCCTGGACGTCAGCGGGCAGGCGACGGCCGACGGCAGCAAAGTGATCCCGTACAGCTGCAACGGCGGGACCAACGAGGTCTGGAACAAGGCCTAGCTCCCTGCACCGAGGGCCGCCGGCCGCACCCCGACCCGGCGGCCCTCACCCCCCGCACCCACCCTCGCGTTCGGGATTCCGAACCGGATTTAACGCTTCGAACAGACTTCGTCCAACCCCTTGCCGAAGCCTTAGCCGAAGGTTAACGTCCCCGCACCACCACGCAATTCGAGCCACGCAGCAGCCAGGTGCGCTGGAGCCGTGGAGCCGCAGCCGCCAACGAGACAAGGACGTCAGCATGTCGGCAATGAGCAACAGCAACTTCTCCCGCCGGTCCATATTCCGGGCCGCCGCGGGCATGGCCGCCGCCGGCACGCTGGCCGCGTGCGGCAGCAACAACGGGCGTGGGGGCGGGTCCGGCGGGTCCGGTTCGGGCACGCCGCTCACCCAGTACTTCCACGCCTACGGCGAGGCGGGCACGGAGCAGGCCCTCAAGCGGTACGCGGCGGCCTACAAGAAGGCCAATGTCAGCACCAACTGGATCACGGGCAACAACTTCGAGTCCGCGCTCTTCGCGGCGCTGCTCACCTCGAAGGCGCCCGACGTCTTCGAGTTCCACCCCCAGCTGCAGCTCGTCAAGAGCGGCCAGGTGGCGGACCTGACCGACATCATCGACCCGGTCAAGAGCGACTTCAACCCGAACGACATCAAGTCCCACACGGTCGACGGGAAGGTCTACGGGATCCGGATGATCGACGACCCGCAGTTCTTCTACTACCGCAAGTCGATGCTGGAGAAGGCGAAGGTCGAGGTCCCGACCACACTCGACGAGCTGATCGAGGCCGCCGCCAAGCTCACCACCAACAAGGTCAAGGGCGTCTTCCTCGGCAACGACTTCAGCGCGATCCAGAACCCCATCATCTGGTCCGCGGGCGCCGACACCATCAACGAGAAGAACCAGATCGCCTATCACACGGACGGAGTCGTCGAGGGCCTCAAGAAGCTTCGCACGCTGTTCACCAGCGGCAACGTGCTCCTCGACGCCCCGACCGACTTCTGGGACCCGTCCTCGCTCAACCAGGGCCTGTGCGCCATCCAGTGGGGCGGCATGTGGTCCATGCCGGCCATGCAGAAGGCGCTCGGCGACGACCTGGGCATCTTCCCGTTCCCGAAGATCGGCAGCGCGGGCAAGCAGTCCGTCTACAACGGCGGCTGGTCGATCTTCGTCAACGCCAAGGGCAAGAACGTCGAGGCGGCCAAGGAATACGTGAAGTGGCTGTGGATCGACCAGACGCAGTACCAGGAGGACTGGGCCACCTCGTACGGCTTCCACATCCCGCCGCGCACCTCGATCGCCAACAAGGCCGACAAGCTCAAGTCGGGTCTGCCGGCCGAGGGCGTGAAGCTCTTCACCGACTACGGCCACTTCGACAACATCGCCTACGACCAGACGATGCAGACCGCGTTCGCCGATGTGATCGCGTCCTCCGTCCGTAAGAACGGCAACCCCGAGGCGGCGCTGGACACCTGCGACAAGAAGGTCAACGTCGAGCTCAAGAAGCTGTTCGGATAGGCCGCCGGGAAGACCACGACATGTCGACCACCACCACACGCGGGGTCGCCCAGCCCGCCCCGGCCAAGGCCTCCCCGGCCCGGCCGCGGCGGGGCCTGCGGGGCAACGCCACCCTGAACTTCTGGCTCTTCACCGGGCCCTTCCTGATCGGCCTGGCGATCTTCGTCTTCGTGCCGATCGTCTGGAGCATCTGGCTCAGCTTCTTCGACGCCCGCTACACCGTCACGCCGAGCCATTTCATCGGTTTCGACAACTACAAGCAGATCCTGACCAACAGCGAGTTCCCCGGTTCACTGGTGACGTTCACCGTGTTCGCCGCGTTCATCGTGCCGACCACCTGGGCGCTGTCGCTGGGCCTCGCGCTGCTGGTCAACCGGCTGCGCTTCATGCGGGCGTTCTTCCGCTCGGTGTTCTTCCTGCCGACCGCCGTCTCGTACGTGGCCGCCGCCCTGATCTGGAAGATGTCCATCTTCAGCGGCGTCCGCTTCGGACTCGCGAACACGGTCATCGGCTGGTTCGGCGCCGACACCATCGCATGGATGTCGAACCCCACCCCGCCCTGGTACTGGCTGGTCATCGTGACCCTGCGACTGTGGATCCAGTCCGGTTTCTACATGATCCTCTTCCTGGCGGCGCTGCAGAACATCCCGACCGAGCTGTACGAGGCCGCCGCCATCGACGGGGCGAAGAAGGGCTGGCAGACCTTCCGGTACATCACGCTGCCGCAGCTGCGCGCCACCTCGACCGCGGTGATCCTGCTGCTGCTCATCGCCGCCTACCAGGCGTTCGACGAGTTCTTCAACATCATCGGACAGAAGGCGACCTGGGCCCAGACACCGCTCATGGTGCTCTACAAATCGGCCCTCGGCACCAGCCAGGACTACGGCGCCGGCAGCGCGGGCGCGGTCATCCTGTCGCTGCTCATCTGCCTCGTCACCCTGATCCAGGGCAAGTTCATGGGCTTCGGAAGGGGGGATGAGTCCAAGTGACCACCACCGCACCTCAGGTCGGCAAGCAGCGCAAGAAGGGCCGGGGCGTATTCGGCAACACAGGGCTGTACATCGCCGTCGGCGTCGCCGCGCTGCTCTTCCTGATCCCGTTCTACCTGATCGTCCGCAACTCCCTCTCCACGGACCTGGAGATCACGGGCGAGAACTGGAAGGTGCTGCCCTCCTTCCAATGGGGCAACATCTCCGAGCTGTTCGACGACCCCACGGTCGACTTCGGCCGCTCCATGATCAACTCGCTGGTGGTCGCCGTCCTGACCACCTTCGGCACTCTGCTGGTCTGTTCGCTGGCCGGCTACGGCCTGGCCCGCATCCCGTACAAGCACGCCAACAAGGTCTTCTACGCGGTCCTGGCGACCCTGATGGTCCCGACGGCCGTCACCTTCGTGCCCAGCTTCGTGCTGGTCTCTTCACTCGGCTGGGTGGACACCTACCGCGGTCTGATCATCCCGGGCCTTTTCAGTGGTTTCACCTGCTTCCTTTTCCGGCAGTACTTCCTCGGATTCCCGAAGGAGCTGGAGGAGGCGGCACGCGTGGACGGGCTCGGCTACTGGGGCGCGTACTGGCGGATCGTCGTGCCCAACTCGCTGAACTTCTTCGCGGCGATCGCCACGATCACGTTCATCAGCGCCTGGAACTCCTTCCTGTGGCCGCTGGTCATCGGCCAGGACCCGAGCTCCTGGACCGTCCAGATCGCGCTGTCCTCCTTCATGACCAACCAGACCGTGAACTTCCATCTGATCTTCATGGCCACCGCCATCTCCATCCTGCCCCTGATCTTCGTGTTCCTCTTCCTCCAGCGCTGGCTGGTCCAGGGGATCGCGCAGACCGGTATCAAGGGCTGACACCCGCAATCCCGAGACCTGGAGACCGATGACTTCCCGCACCACCTCCCCCACTCTCGGCTCCGCTCGAGCGGGGGGACCCCCATCCATCGACTACGTCGAGGACGTATCCCCCGGCAGCGGGGCCCTCCAGCCCCGCGCCTGGTACCCGTCCTCCGACGCCAAGTCGCTCTCCCTGAACGGAAGTTGGCGGCTGCGCGTATCGCCGACCATCGACGCCGAGGACGACTCGTTCGCCGAGCCCGGATTCGACGCCGACGGCTGGCCCGAGGTCACGGTCCCCGGCCACTGGGTCCTCCAGGGCGACGGCGCCTTCGGCCTGCCCATCTACACCAACCACCTCTACCCCTTCCCGGTCGACCCGCCGCACGTCCCGACCGAGAACCCGACCGGCGACCATCTGCGCGTCTTCGACCTGCCCGCGGACTGGCCGGCCGACGGCGGTGCGGTGATCCGGTTCGACGGCGTCGAGTCCTGCGCCCGCGTCTGGCTGAACGGCACGGACATCGGCGAGTTCAAGGGCTCCCGGCTGCCGCACGAGTTCGCGGTCGGGCACCTGCTGAAGCCCAGCGGCAACGTGCTCGCCGTACGCGTGCACCAGTGGTCCGCCGGCTCCTACCTGGAGGACCAGGACCAGTGGTGGCTGCCCGGCATCTTCCGTGACGTGACGCTGCTGCACCGCCCGGCGGGCAGCGCCCTCGACTTCTTCGTGCACGCCTCCTACGACCACGTCACCGGCGAGGGCACCCTGCGCGTCGACTCCGACGTCGACGGGCGGGTGACCGTGCCCGCCCTGGACATCGATGTCTCGACCGGAGAGTCGGTGACGGTGCCCGTCGAGGCATGGACCGCCGAGACGCCGAAGCTGTACGACGGCGTACTGGCCACGGACGGCGAGCGTGTCCCGCTGCGCATCGGCTTCCGGACCGTCGTCCTCGAGGACGGTCTGATCAAGGTCAACGGCAAGGCGGTCCTCTTCAAGGGCGTCAACCGCCACGAGTGGCACCCGGAGAAGGGCCGCGCCCTCGACCTCGACACCATGCGCGAGGACGTGCTGCTGATGAAGCGGCACAACGTCAACGCCGTCCGCACCTCCCACTACCCGCCGCACCCGGCCTTCCTCGACCTGTGCGACGAGTACGGCCTGTGGGTCATCGACGAGTGCGACCTGGAGACCCACGGCTTCACCGAGCAGGCCTGGCGGGACAACCCGGTCGACGACGACCGCTGGACCCCGGCCCTCCTCGACCGCGCCGCCCGCATGGTCGAGCGGGACAAGAACCACCCGTCGGTCGTCATCTGGTCGCTGGGCAACGAGGCCGGCACCGGGCGCGGCCTCACCGCCATGGCCGAGTGGATCCACGGCCGGGACGCCTCACGCCTCGTGCACTACGAGGGCGACTGGAACTCCCGTGACACGGACATGTACTCGCGGATGTACGCCTCCCACGCCGAGGTCGAGCAGATCGGCCAGGAGCTGGACGGGGGCACGCACAAGCGGCGCCGGCTCCCCTTCATCCTCTGCGAGTACGCGCACGCCATGGGCAACGGCCCCGGCGGACTCGCCGACTACCAGCGGCTGTTCGAGACGTACGAGCGTCTCCAGGGCGCCTTCGTGTGGGAGTGGATCGACCACGGCATCACCCACCCCGAGCTGGGCTACGCCTACGGCGGCGACTTCGGCGAGGAGCTGCACGACGGGAACTTCGTCTGCGACGGACTGCTGTTCCCCGACCGGACTCCGTCGCCGGGCCTTGTGGAGTTCAAGAAGGTCGTCGAGCCGGTCGGCATCGAGGGCTGGGGGTCCCCCCAAACGGAGTTTGGGGGAGGCTCCGCCGGCACCGTACGGGTGACGAACAAGCAGGACTTCGCCGACCTGTCCGCCTTTGCGTTCGAGTGGTCCTACCAAGTGGACGGCGAGACGGTGGAGTCGGGCTCCCTGTCGGTGCCCGCGCTGGCCCCGGGCGAGTCGGGCGAGGTGAAGCTGCCCGAGCCGCCCGCCGACGGTGGCGGCGGCGAGACGCAGTGGACGGTGCGGGCCTCGCTCGCGGCCGACACGACCTGGGCGCCCAAGGGCCACCCGGTGGCGTGGGGGCAGTTCGCGGTGGCCGCGAGGCCGTCGCCGAGGATTGCGGCGACCGACGGACCCGTCCTCGGCGAGCGTGTCATCACCCTGGGCCCGGCCTCCTTCGACGCCCGCACCGGTGCGCTGAGGACCATCGGCGGGGTCGCGGTGAACGGCCTGCGCCTCGACGTGTGGCGGGCGACCACCGACAACGACGAGGGCGCCGAATGGGTGACCGGCACCAGCTTCGCGGAGCTGTGGCGCAAGTACGGCCTGCACCGCATGCGGCACCGGCTCGACGGCGTGGAGACCGGCGACGACGCGCTGACCGTGCGGACCCGGGTGGCCCCCGCCGCCTGGGAGTTCGGCCTCGCGACCGTGTACCGCTGGACCTCCGACGGCAACCGGCTGAAGCTGACGGTCTCGGTGGGCCCGGAGGGTGAGTGGACGGTGCCGCTGCCGCGGCTCGGCGTCCGCTTCGGGCTCGACGCGAGCGCCGATCGCGTGCGCTGGTTCGGTGGCGGCCCCGGCGAGGGGTACGCGGACACCAAGTCGGCCTCGCAGCTCGGCCGTTGGGAGTCCACGGTCGACGGACTGCAGACGCCGTACCTCCGCCCGCAGGAGAACGGCGCCCGCGCCGACGTCCGCTGGGCGGAGATCGGCGGGCTGCGCATCGAGGGCGATCCGGAGTTCTCCTTCAGCGCCCGGCGCTGGACCACGGAACAGCTGGACGCGGCCGCGCACCGCACCGACCTCACACCCGGTGACACCGTGTGGGTCAACCTCGACCACGGCCTGCACGGCATCGGCACCGGGTCGTGCGGCCCGGGTGTTCTGCCGCAGTACGCGCTGCGTGCCGAGCCGGCCGAGTTCTCCTTCGTGTTCTCGGAGATCAGTTGACGGACACGGACATACCGTCCACTGCGGCCGGTCGGCACGGGGGTCTGGGGGTGGTGCCCCCCAGAAGACTCTGTAGTCGGCCGGCCGCGGTCGCGTCCTGCCTCGGCTTCGTCCTCATCGGCATGCTCCAGGCTCTGTACGGCCCCGCGGTGCCGGGCCTGCGCGCGGAGTTCGCCCTGTCCCCGTCCGGTGCCGGGCTCGGTCTGAGCCTGCACTTCACGGGCGGCGTCGCGGGCGTCCTGGCCTTCAACGCGATCCACTCCCGGATCAGCAACAGGGCGCTGCTGGCGGCGAGTTACGGTCTGATGGCGCTGGGCGGTGCGGGCTTCGCGCTCGCCCCGAACTGGCCCCTCGCGCTCGCCGCCGCCTTCCTCGGCGGCCTCGGCTTCGGCGGCATCGACTACGGCCTCAACCAGCTGTTCGCGGTCGGCTTCGGTGACCGTTCCACGGCGATGCTGAACGTGCTCAACGCCCACTTCGGCATCGGGGCGGTGCTCGGCCCCGCGGTGGTGGCCTGGCTGGGTGCGGACGCGTACGCGTACGCCTTCGGGGCGTGTGCGGTGCTGGCCGCCGTGCTCGTCCCGCTGGGATCGAGCGGCGTACGGACGCGCCCGGCCGAGCCGTCGGAGAAGGAACAGCAACCCGGATCGTCAGGCGGCCTTCCCCGCATCCTGGTCGGCTTCCTCGCCCTGTACATCCTGAACGTCGGTGTGGAGGCAGGTGTGGGCGGCTGGGAGCCCACGCATCTGGAGACCGTCGGCTACAGCGCGGCCGTGGCCGCCTCGGCGACCTCCGTGTACTGGCTGATGATGACGGCGGGCCGTTTCCTCGTCGTGCCGATCACCCTGAAGTACTCCCCCGAGCGGATCCTGACGTTCTGCGCGGCCGGCATGACGGTGTGTCTGCTGTTGGCACGTGTAAAAGGAGTGGCGCCGGTGGCCTACGCCGGTGTTGGGTTGTTCATCGCGCCGGTCTTCCCGACCGGACTGCCCTGGCTGAACAGGGCGCTTCCCCAGGCGAGGCGCGCCGGTGCCTGGGTCATCGCCGCGTCGATGACCGGCGGAGTGGCGGCTCCGCCGCTGCTGGGGGCGGGCATCGAGGCCTCGGGCATCCACGCCGTCCCCTGGCTGCTGACCGCGCTCTCCGCCGCCTCACTCGCGGTGACCGTCTGGCTGATCCAGCTCACCCGGAGGTTCAAAGAGTGATCGGCAGTATCGAGGTCCGCTCCCTGACCCGCACCTTCCACACCACCGTGCGCCGCCCGGGTTTCGCCGGCGCGCTCAGATCGCTCGTCAACCCGGAGCGGGCCGTCAAGCACGCCGTCTGCGACATCAGCTTCGACGTGGCGCCGGGCGAACTCCTCGCCCTGCTGGGCCCGAACGGCGCCGGCAAGTCCACCACCATCAAGATGCTGACCGGCATCCTCACACCCACCTCCGGCGAGGCCCGGGTCGCGGGCGTGGTGCCGTACGAGGAGCGGGAGCGCAACGCCCGTAACATCGGCGCCGTGTTCGGGCAGCGCACCCAACTGTGGTGGGACCTGCCGGTGCGGGAGTCGTTCTCGATCCTGCGGGACATCTACGACGTACCGGGTGCCGAACACGCCGCCCGGCTGCGGGAGTTCGACGACATCCTCGAACTGTCCGCCTTCTGGGACACCCGCGTACGCCATCTCTCCCTCGGCCAGCGGGTGCGCTGCGACCTGGCCGCGGCGCTGCTGCACGACCCGCCGGTGGTCTTCCTCGACGAGCCCACGATCGGCATGGACGTGGTGGTCAAGGAGCAGGTCCGGGAGTTCCTGCGCCACCAGGTGGAGGAACGCGGCCGTACGGTGCTGCTGACGACGCACGACATGACGGAGGTCGAGCGGCTCGCGGAGCGGGTCGTCCTGATCAACCACGGGCGGCTGGTCCTGGACGGCTCTCTCGACGAGATCCGCCGCAAGTTCGGCTCGACCTGGCAGGTGCGGGCGACGCTCGCCGACGGGCACACCGACGTCGTACCGCCCCCGGGCATCGCACTACTGCGACAGGACGGCCCGCAGGTGGTGTTCGGCCCGGACGGGCCGGAGGCCCCCACGGTCCACCAGGCGCTCAAGGCGGTCATCGAGCGGTACGAGGTGACCGGCATCGCCATCGACGAGGCGGACCTGGAGGACGTGATGCGGGTCGCGTACGCGCATGCGGAGCCCGCGGCAGAAGGGGTCTGACATGGCCGTTCTGCACGCGTGGCGGACCGCCCGCGTCACCCCGCTCGGCGAGCTGCACGCCCCGCCCCGGATGACGGCCGTCCTGGTCCGGCTGGTCGTCCAGGTGGTCCTGGTCGCGTCCCTGTGGAGCGGCCTGTACGCGAACACCACCGTGACGGCCGGCATGAGCCGCGAGCAGGCCATCACGTACGCCGTGCTGGCCGTGCTCGCGTCCCGGCTGCGGGAGCTGGACCAGTACGCGGGCCGGGACACGGTCATCCAGCACATGCACTTCGGCACCATCGTCTACTGGTACCTGCGCCCGCTGTCCCCCGCCCGCTACCACGCGCTGCGCGCCCTCGGCGAGCAGGTCTACGGGGCCGCGTGGGTGCTCGCCGGTTACGCGGTCTGCCTCGCGGCCGGAGTGATCGAGCCGCCCGGCTCGGCTGCCGTCGCCGGGGTGTTCGTGGTCAGCCTGCTGCTCGGGCAGCTGGTTCTGTACCACGTCATGCTCCTGCTGGACCAGATGTGCTTCTGGACCGTGCGCAACACCGCGGCCATGCTGATCCTGATCTTCGCGCAGAACCTGATGTCCGGGGTGTACGCCCCGCTGTGGTTCTTCCCCGAGTGGTTCCGCACCCTGAGCGCCTTCCTGCCCTTCCAGGCGACGCTCAATGTTCCGCTGTCCCTCTATGTGGGCCGGATCCACCTGTCCGGCGCGGGCGGGCAGCTGGCGATCCAGGCCGGCTGGGCCGTGCTGCTCCACCTGTTCACCCGGTTCCTGTGGCGGCGGGCCGCCCGCCGTGTGATCTCCCAGGGAGGCTGAGGTCCGTGAACGCCGTCCGGATCGCCTGGCGCATCACGCGCCTCAATTTCCGCTCCCAACTGGAGTACCGCACCGAGTTCCTGCTGATGGTCGCGATCGGCGCGATCTGGCAGGTGTCGGTGATCGTGTTCGCGACCGTGCTGCTGAGCCGGTTCACCGGGATGGGCGGCTGGGACAGCTCTCAGGTGCTGCTGATCCCGGCGACCCGGATGCTGGCCCACGGGCTGTTCGTGCTGTGCCTGGGCCGGGTGCATCAGCTGGGCCGGTTCGTCCAGGAGGGGAGGATCGACATCTATCTGCTGCGGCCGATGCCGGTCCACCGGCAGGTGCAGCTGCAGTTCTTCCCCACCAACGCCTTCGGTGACCTGACGGTCGCCGTCGGTCTGATGGCCGGCGCCCTGTCCCGCAGCCACCTCGACTGGACGGCGGGGCGGGCCACGTATCTCGTCGCCTGCGTGCTCGGCGCCATGCTGCTGGAGGCCGCCCTGTTCACGGCTGTCGCCTGCGCCGCCCTGCGTTTCCCGGCCGCCGACTACTGGGGCCGCTGGCTGGAGGAACTGCTCGGCACCTTCGGCAGCTACCCGCTGAACGTGCTGCCCAAGGCGGTGGGCGGCTTCCTCACCTTCGGCCTGCCGCTCGCGTTCGTCGCCTACTTCCCGGCCGCGGTGCTCACCGGGCACGGACACGACACGGGCGTCCCGTACTGGCTGGCGGCGGCCTCCCCGCTGCTCGGCGTGCTCGCCTACCTCGGGTCACGGCTGCTGTGGCGCTGGAGCCTCGACCACTACACGGGGGTGAACGGATGACGTCGGCCGCGGCGCCGTCCGCCGACTTACGGGCCCGCCTCGCGGTACGTCTCGTGTTCGTCATCCTCGGGGGTACGCAAGGCGGTTGGATGGCCCGGATCCCGGCGATCCGGGACCAGGTCGGCGTGGACACGGCCCGCTGGGGGCTGCTGAGCAGTTCCTCGGCGGCCGGTGACCTGGTCGCGATCGTCCTGATCACCGTCCTGATCGGGCGGGTGAGCACGCGGCTGCTCGCCCTGGCGGCCGCGTCCGTCGTCCTGCTCAACGCGCCCGTGCTGGCCGGGGCTGCGTCCGTCCCGGCCCTGGTTCTGGGCCTGACGGTGTGGGGAGTCGGCGCGACCTTCCTGGCGACGCCGGTCAACGCGCTCGCGGTCGCGGTGGAGCGCGCCCACGGTCGCCCGCTGATGTCCGGCTTCCACGCCTGTTACAGCGTGGGCGTGCTGGCCGGCGGCGCCCTGGGCACACTCGCCGCGGCCGCGGACATCGCACCGGGCGTTCAGATGGCAGTCAGCAGTGGTGTTCTCGGGGCGCTGCTCCTGCTTCTCGGCGCCGGGTTGCCGCAGGACGCGGCGGTCGAGAAGCAACAAGGGCGGCCGCTGCGGAACCGGTTCACCGCTCAGTTGGTCCTGCTCGCCGCCATCGCCTTCCTGGGTTCGTTCGTCGAGGGGGCCGCGTCCCAGTGGAGTTCGGTGTACACGGCGGACTACCTGGGCGAGGGGGCGGCGCTGGGCGCGGCGACGTACACGTCGTTCTCGGTGGCGATCCTCGCGGGGCGGCTCCTGGGCGACCGTTGCGTGGCCCGGCTGGGCCGGCGGGCCTTCCTGCGCGTCTCGCTGCTGACGGTGGCGGCGGGCGTGACGGTGATCGTCGTACACCCCGGCGTGTGGCTCGCCGTCGCCGGGTTCGTCGTCGTCGGCCTGGGCATCGCGTGTGTGCTCCCGGCGGCGATCGCCCTGGCGGGTCGGCAGCCGGACGTCCCGGCCGGCGAGGGCGTCTCGGTGATCACCATCGGCCAGTGGCCCGGCTTTCTGCTGGCGGGCCCGGCCGTGGGTCTGACGGCGGGGGCCACGAGCCTGCGGGCGGCGTTGGGGGCGCTGGTGGTGGCGGGGATCGGTGCCGCGGTGCTGGCGAGGTGGGTGGTCGTGCCTCGTGGAGACTGACCTGCCCTTTGTCCCATGGCCGAACGAGGTACCGGGTGAGGTGCCGGCGTGCTGAGACACCGGGAAGCAGGAGGGTGGTCTCGCGGGCCGGTGAGCCGGTCAACTATTGCGCCCTGCCCGTCGTACCGGCGTGAACAGGGCCGCGACCGCGATCAGTACGCAGCAGCCGCCGGCCACCACACCCACCGGGGCCGTGCCCTGCCGTTCCGCCGACCAGGTGAGGACGGCCGCGCCGATCGGGGCCGCGGAGTAGTGGAGGGTCCAGAAGGCTGAGGTGACACGGCCGAGCAGGGGCTCGGGGGTGATCTCCTGGCGCAGGGACATGGAGCAGGTGCCCGCGACGGCGATACAGGCCAGGAAGGCCGCGCCCAGGGCGGCCACCACACGTACGTCCCGCGCCCAGCCGAGGCCGGCGAAGGCGAGTCCGCACACCGCGACCGCGCCCGTCCAGGTCCGCCCGAAGCCCAGTCGGCGCCGGATCCGGGCAACCAGCAGGGAGCCGGTGATGGTGCCGAGCGCGCCGCAGGCCATGACGGTGCCGACCGTGCCGTCGTCGTGACCGAGGTCGTGCTTGAGGTGGTAGATGACCAGGTCGGTCAGGCCGAGGGTGAGGAAGCTGAAGACGAAGAGAAGGGCGGTGAGGGAGCGCAGGACCGGGTGACCGTAGAGGAAGGACACCCCGGTGCGCAGGTCCCGCCGGAGGCCGGTGCGCTCGGGTGGGCTCTCGTCGGTGGGACGGGCGCGGAAGCGTACGAGGAGCATGCAGGCCGCCGACACCCCGAAGCTCGCCGCGTCCACGCCGACGGCGGCGGCCGGGCCGGTCCAGGCGGCGACGAGTCCCGCGCCCAGCGGCCCCAGCACCCCGGCCCCGGCGGCCGTGGCGTTCAGACGGCCGTTGGCCTCCGTCAGCCGGTCGCCGGCGACCAGGCTGCGGACGACGGTGACGTAGCCGACGGCGAAGAACGTGCCGACGGCCTCGCACAGCGGCAGCACCGCGTACAGCAGCCACAGTTGCGGTCCGAACAGCCACACGGCGGGGATCAGCCCGTACAGCAGCATCCTTACGAGGTCGCAGGCGATGAGGAGTCTGCGGCGGTCGGCACGGTCCACCACGACCCCGGCGAACACCGCCGCGAGGACGGCGGCGGCCGTGCCCACCGCCGTCAGCAGACCCATGCGGGCGACCGAACCGGTGGCCTGGAGGACCAGCAGGGGCAGGGCGATCAGGGCGAAGGAGTCACCGAGGACGGACAGGGTCTGGGCGGCCCAGAAGACACCGAAGTCCCTTTGCCGCCAAAGGGGTTGGGCAGCCGGGGGTGCGGTGCCGGGGGTGCTGCTCCCGGGCTCGCGGCTGTCGGAGTCGCCGTCACGGTTGCCGGACTCGCCGTCCGGCCTGCGCACCTCGTGCGTCACCCATTCCCCCTCGCCGCCTCATGCTCCTCCCGGCCCGGCAACCCTATGTCCGTCCCGATCTCCGGCAACCGAATTTTCGGCCCCGTTCACGCGGTGCCCAGGTCGTCCCAGTGGTCGGCGAGTGCGGGAATGGGCTGGGGAACGGGGCCGAGGCCCCCGTCGTACGGTGCCTCCAGCTCGTCGACCGCGTCCTTGACCGCCCGTTCGGAGACGGCCGGCGGCACGGGAGGCAGCGTGTAGCGGACGCCCGGGCCGTCGCAGGCGTGGGGAGTGGTGTCGGCGTGGTGCGGTACGGGTGTGTAGCTGGTCCAGTCGAGGCTGTTGAGGCGGTGGATCTGGTCGGCCCAGTGCTGGGCGTCACGCATGTCGCCGCGGCGCAGATGGAGCAGATACAGGCACAGGGCGGCGGTGACGCTGCCGGCGCCTGCGGTGTAGCGCCACCAGAACTGGGCGCCCTCCTCCTGGTCGGCGAGGTACAGCAGACAGGCGAAGGTCAGGGCGCCGTCGGGGTCGCGTTCGGTGTCGAAGGCGGTGATGCGGCGGGCGGCACCGTGGTGGTGGACGGTGCCGCGGCACAGCAGGCGCAGGTCGTGCGCCGCCTGTTCGTGCAGGGCGGCCGGGAGCGGGGTGGTCCCGGCGGTGCGGCCGCAGTGCCCGGCAGTGTTGAGGAACCGCATCCAGCGCAGCTCGTGCAGGTCACGTGCGAGGTCGTGCCGGGCGGCTTCCAGGTCGGCGTAGCCGTACTCGCCCTGGAAGACGCGGGAACGGCGCAGAGCCTCCTCGATGCTGCGCGGGGTGCGGTTCACGGGTGGGTCACTCCTTCTCGTCGTCGGCGGGGTCCGGGGCGTTCTCGGTCCGATAGCCCATGGCGGTCGCGAGCCGGTGGATCGCGGTGCGCCGGGTGGACCGGACGGTGGCCTCACGGATGCCCATGATCAGCGCCGTGTCCTTGGTGTCGAACTCGAGCACGTCACGCAGCAGGATCACGTCGAACTGACGCTCGCTCAGCCGTGACATCTGGCGGAACAGGCCCAGCCCGTCCTCGAGTTCGGCGATCTCCTCTCCGTACTCGGCCTGGAAGGCGCTGCGGAAGGCGCCGAGCAGGGGCGCGCTGGCCGCACGGATGGCCCGTGCGAAGGCAAGGGTCTCGGTCGTGGCGGGGCTGCGGCCCTGGGCGGTGAGTTCGCCGTGGACGCGCTGCTTGAACAGGGCCCAGGCGTAGGCGCCGGGATTCTCCATGGCCTCCAGGCGGGGCCAGATGGTGGCCAGGTACAGGAAGGTGCGGTTGACCAGCCGGCGGGCTGCGAGGGCGTTGCCGCCGAGGTGGATGCGGCTGTACTCGAAGCAGGCACGGTCGTAGCGGGCGTGGAAGTCCCAGAACTCGGCCGGCATGACGAAGTCGGAACTGCGCCTCGTGCGTCCGGCGGGGTCGGGTTGCGGGCTGGTCATCGGTGGCCTCCTTCGGTCCAGGAGGCCGGGGCGGGGGGTGTCGGAGCGGGGGGAGGCTGCTGTTCGCTCAGGGCGAGGGCCCCTACGCGGACTCCGGCGCCGAGCAGACGCCGCACTAAGAACCACACGTCGGGCGCGTACGAGCGCGCCACGGCGGCGAAGGCCAGCACGAGGCTGACTACGTCGTAGTTCACAGTGACTGTTTTCCTTCTCTTTCGGACAGTGCCGTTACCGCCCGGTCCCCCGCACTGGACGGGCCTGGCACCTAGAGCCTCGTTGCTCTGGGAAACAGACAACCGGACGCGACCCGGAAAACGTGCAGTCCTTCGAACAGATCTTTATAACGGAGGGTAGCTTTCCGCTGACTGTTGGCCAGGGGCGAATTCACAGCCGCGCACCGCCACGGCCCGCCGACCCTCGCACCCCATGCGCCACCCCTGCCGAACTGCGCATCCGTCGAAAGCGAAGGACTTCGAACGCCGTTTGCGCGAACGTGACCTGGTACAGACCTCAAGTGATGTGCCGTGGGTCACATTTGCGCGTGCGGGGTGCAACCGACCGCAGAGGATGGGGTCATGTACAGGCCCTTCGACAACCCCACGCCCCGTCAGGTCCGGCCGGGCGAGTACCCCGTGCTGGACGAGGCCCTCGCCCTGGTCAACCGGGACGTTGCCGCGACCCTGCCGGATCAGGGGCCGCTGCGGCTGATGGCTCTGCCGCCCTGAGAGGAGGGCGAGCCGGAGAACGTGTACGTCACCCTGCCCAACGGGGAATGGTGGGGCAACCAGCTCTGGCAAAGCTCCCCCGGCTCGCCCCGCGAGGAGCCTCTCGCCGCCGTCGCCGCCGTCGCCGAGGCGGCGCAGGACACCCTCACCGAGTGCCTGTGGCAGGCCTGGCCGGTGTGCACCGCGCACGACCTCGGGATGCATCTGGGCAAGGCGGACGGGCGGCCCGTGTGGCGGTGCGCCGGAGCCGGGCGGGAACCGGAGCACGTACGGGCGGCGGCCGGAGAGCTCGACACCGTCCACCGGCCGCTCCGCCCGAACCGCAGGCGAAAGCAGAAGTAGCCGGCGGTCACCCCAACTCCTCACGGAACCCCTGGCGCCACGACGGATACCGCGGTTCCCAGCCCAGCTCCCGCCTCGCCTTGGCGTTGGAGAAGCCGCGGCCCTCGGTCATCATGCCGACCACCAGCTCCCCGGCCAGCAGCCGCGCCAGCCATGCCGGGAGCCGCCGCGGCGGTTTGGCCCCGGCACACCGCGCGAGATACGGCAGCCACTCACCGACCGGCGCCGGCTCGTCGTCGACGATGTTGAAGACTCCCCTGGCCTTCTGCTCCACGGCCAGCACGGTGGCGCTCGCCGCGTCGTCGAGATGCACCCACGAGGTGTAGCCGGTGCCGCCCCCGACGAGCGGGAACATCCGCCTGCGCACCATCTTCACCTGATCGTCGTTGGCGCCCGGCCCGTAGAACGCGCCGTAACGCAGGGCCGCACCGCCCGCCCTGACGACGGCGTCCTCGAGGTGGCCGATCGCCTTGGTCCCCTCCACCACCTGCAGCGGGTCCTCCTCGGTCTTGACCCAGCCGCCCTCGCGGCTCCCGTTGAAGCTGGCGTGGCTCTGCGCGACGACATGGGAGACGCCGGTCGCCTCGGCGGCGGCCAGCAGATGGTCGATCCCCTCGGTGCGGAGCCGGTTGGTGGTCGCGAAGAATCGCTCGGCCCTCCTCATGTCGGGCCTGCCGGCGTGCACTTCGGAGAGACCCGTCATCTGATGCACGATCACGTCCGGCCGGGCCTCCGCCACGGCCCGACCGACCGCCACCGCGTCCAGCCCGTCCATCACGACCCCTTCGGCGCCCAGCCGCGCCAGCAGGTCCAGCCTGGCCGGACTCGTCGTCGTGGCCGTCACCTGATGACCGCGAGCCACCAACTGCCCCACCAGCCGCCGCCCCAGGACCCCGCTCCCGCCTGCCACGAACACCCGCATGACCATCCCCTTCCTGATCCTGAGCCTGTTCCCGAGGCCCTTCTTCGAGACCTGGGACGAGACAGCCCGGCCGCCTGTGACACGGGAGCAGAATTCGGTCGCGGAGAAGCAGCTGAGCACACTAGGTTTCTGCCTAGGGATCCTAGGAAGGAGGGCTGCATCCATGGCCAGAGCCGGCCTGACCCCCGCCCGCATCGTCGAGGCGGCAGCCGACCTCGCCGACGAGGTCGGCTTCGAGAACGTCACCCTGTCCGCCCTGGCCCGTCACTTCGGCGTGAAGGACGCGAGCCTCTACTCGCACCTCAGGAACCTCGACGACCTGCGCACCCGCCTCGCGCTGTTCGCGGGCGCCGAGCTGATCGACCGCATCGCCGTCGCGGTCGCCGGACGTGCCGGCAAGGACGCGCTGACCGCCTTCGCAGGCGCATACCGGGAGTACGCGCTGGAGCGGCCCGGGCGGTACGCCGCCACCCAGATCCGTATGGACCAGGCACTGATCGCCGCCTCCCCCGGCTTCCGCCGCACCGCCGGGATCACCTACGGCATGCTCCGCGCCTACGGCCTCGAGGAGCCCGATCTCACCGATGCCGTACGCCTGTTGCGCAGCACCTTCCACGGCTACTGCGCCCTGGAGGCCACCGGCGGCTTCGGCGCCGCACGCGATGTACAGAAGTCCTGGGACAAGGCCGTCGCCGCCCTGCACCTGGCGCTGGAGAACTGGCCCCGGGAGAGGAGCAGCGAGAACAGCAGCGAGGAGCAGAGCAATGACTGAGGAGCTGCACTACGACGTACGAGGCAAGGGGCCCGTCCTGCTGATCGTCCCGGGTGGGGCCGGGCACCCCATGGGATTCGCCCCGCTGACGGACGTGCTCGCCGACCGCTTCACCGTCGTGACGTACGACCCCCTCGGGCTCGCTCACGGGCGGCTCGGTCGACCCGTGGGCGACCAGCGGGTGGAGGAGTGGAGCGACGGGGCGCACCGCGTCCTCGACGAGGTCCTTGCGGAGGGCGAGTCCGCGTACGTCTTCGGGACCAGTTCCGGCGGTATCGCCGTCCTCGACCTGCTCGCCCGACGCCCCGAGCGGCTGCGGCACGTCGTGGCGCACGAGCCGCCGTGCGTGGGGGTGCTCCCTGGCGGAAGGCGGCAGCAAGCCATGTTCCAGGAGGTGTACGACATTTATCGCGCCGCCGGGGTGCAAGCGGCCGCCGCCGGGCTGGGCGCCGTACTGGCGGGACAGGAGCCGGAGGAGAGCCGGTCGGGTCAACCCCTCTCCCGCGACGAGGAGTTGGGCACCCCGATGGCCCTCTTCCTCGCCCATGTACTGCGACAGTTCGCCTCGTACGCCCCCGACCTCACCGCGCTCACCGCCTCCGCCACCCGCCTCACCCTCGCCGCAGGAGCCGACTCCGGCGGTCAACTCCTGCACCGCACCGCCCGGTTCCTCGCCGACAACAGCGGCAACGGCAGCCGCTTCGTCGAGTTCCCCGGCGGGCATGTCGGTGTGGCCGAGCATCCCGTCGCGTTCGCCGAGCTGCTCACCGAGACGCTGCTCGCAGGCGGCGGCACACCTGTCCCGCTGACCACTTAGACTGGAAGCCTCGGGGGAGGGAGCGTGCCTTGTCTCAACAGCAGCTGGGACGCGGTCCCTTGAGACCGGACGACACCGCACCGGAACCCGGCGCACCGGAACCCGGCGGCCCGAGCGAGGCCGCGCGGTTCGTCGGCTGGCTGGGCAGCCTCGGCTGCGCTGCCGCCGGGTATGCCGTGTTCCAGTTCCTGTTCGGGGTGCTGCCGGGCTCCCTCGGCGGGGACGCCGCCAAATACCTGATCTCGGGGGTCAGCGGAATCGGGACCGGCGTGGCCGCCTGGCTGGCGGCGGCGCTGCTCAGGGCCCGGGCCGCGGCCGGCCCCTCCCGGCCCGCCACCACCGCCCCCGTCACAACGGAGCGTTCGGCGCCCGGGCCGCTCGCCCAGGTCTTCGCCGGCGCGTACGGCGCGCTCGTCGACAAGGTGTGCGTGGTCGACGACCCGGCCCGCGGGCGGCTCACCGGCTGGTCGCACTCCCTGGGCGAGAGCAGCCCGCCCCGCCCCACCTCCGTCGGCACCGCGTACGGCCTGCACATCATGCTCGACTTCGGCGTGCCCGACGGACGGCTGCGCACCGGGGATCTCGTCGACACGCTGTGGCGGCTGCGGCTGCCCGCCGGAGGCTGGTCCGCACGGTCGCAGGGCGCGGAGCCACGGCCCGAGGTCACCGCGCTGGTGCTCGGGGCGCTGGCCCGTGCGGGGGCGTCCGGCGAGCGGCTGGCGGAGGAGGTGGGCCGCTGCACGGCCGGCTTCACCCGCGAGCACGATCGCGCCGGGCGGGAGTCGACCCATGTGGTGACGACCGTGCTGCGCGGGCTGCTGCGCGCCGCGCCCGACTCCGCCGTGCTGCCCGTGCTGCGCGAGGCCCTGGCCGACGGCGCGATCAGCGACCCGCGCCGTGAGCACCTGCGCTGCTGGAGCTACCGTCTCGACCCGCCGTACGGCATGCCCTCCGCGCTGCACACCGCGCAGGCGGTGGTGGCCCTCGACCGGGCCGCGCGGGTGCTGGACGAACCCGAGGGCGCGGGCGCCCGCTCCGCCCGCGAGGACGGCGTCCGCTGGCTGCTGGCCTGCGCGGGCGCGGCCCACACCCGCTGCCCGGACCTGCGGAACCTGCGCGAGGAGGTGCGCCGCCCCCGCACCGACGACCCCGAGCGCCACGAGGTGCTGAACGTACGTCACTTCACCGCCTCCTGGGTGCTGCGCGCGCTGATGACCCCCGGCGCCCGCGAGGTCGCGGCGCAGGACGGCCTTGAGGAGGCGTGGCGGGAGCGGCTGGACGGCGCGGCGGCCGTCGTGTGGGCCGGTCAGACGGACGGCATCTGGTCCTGGGGCCGGACCGACAGCAGTGAGCTGCGGCATCCCATGTGGATGACCTACCAAGGTCTTTCGGCGCTGCGGGCCCATGCCGTATGGATGTATCGACCGGAAGAATGAACCGGAAGCGGTGACCCGAGAGCAGTGAGCGCGGAGGTATGTGTGCATGGGCGGTCGGCAGGTTCTGGCGGCACGACGACTGCTGGCCGGGACGCTGGACGGTGAACTGCCCGAACACGAACGGGTCGCCGCGGCCCGCTCCGTCGTCGCCGAACTCGGTTCACCCGAGCGGCTGTTGGAGCTGATCGCCGAACTGGCCTCCGGGGAGGGCGATCCGGAAGGATGCGCCCGGCTCTCGTACCGGCACGTCCTCGGCTTCGACAAGCTCCTGCTGATCGACGGCGGACCGCGGCACATGCTGCGCGCCCACCTGTGGCATCCGGGTGCCGGCGCGATCGGCGAGGAGGACATCCACAACCACCGCTCACCGCTCGCCTCTTATGTCGTGCGCGGGCGGCTCGCCATGGAGTTGTACGACGTGGACGACGGCGGCAGGGACGGCGTCTTGGCCGTCCGGTACGAGGAGTCACTGAAGGAAGGGTCGTCGGACTGGCTGCTGGAGCCGACAGGTCCGGCGCGGCTGCGGATGACGCATGTGGGGCAGTACGCGGCGGGCAGCGCCTACGCCCTGCCCGCGCACACCCTGCACCGCGCATGGTGCGACACGGACGTACCCACCGTGACGCTGTTCCTGGAGACGGGGAGCGGTCGGCGGCAGCACACCGACGTGTTCACCGCGGCGGGCCCGCATCCCGGCGCCGTACCGAAGGTGCCGCTGGAGACGGACGACTACCTGGCAGCGCTGGGCGGACTCGCCGAGCTGCTCAGGAGTTCATGAAGGCCTGGTCGACGATGTCGAGGTTGTACTCGTCGATCTCGACCGTGGTCAGCTCGGAGCGCGCCAGCCAGGCATAGGACTGGTCGGCCCGAGGGAGGGTGATCTGCTCGCTCAACGGCCTGACGAGGAAGTTCTCCTGCCAGTTCTTGATCTCGTGCCCTCGGTACTCGCTGACGAAGGACGACTCGCCGACCTTGCGGACGACCTCACCGAGGAGTCCCGTCTCCTCCTTCAGCTCCCGCAGCGCGCCGTCCCGGGCGCTCTCCTCCGGATCGAGCTTGCCGCAGGGGACGCCCCACACTCGGGGCAGGAACTTCTCCGTCTCACTGCGGCGGACCAGGAGTACCCGGCCCTCGTCGTCCATGACGACGGCAGCCGCCAGTCGCTTGTCGCCGGGGATGTCCATGTCCATGGTTCCTCGGTCCCTCGCCGGAGATGAGTCCAAAGGGTCTGATACCCACGAAAGTGCCCACTCTACCAAGGACTCACCGCCGAGCGCTGTGAGCCGGGTCATGAGAGGTCGCCCACCGCGTCGGCGTAGTACGTCGATCCCTTGAGGTGCAGGTCGAGTTCGCGGAAGCTCCAGCCTTCGCCGGGCGAATGGTCGAGCTGGTCGTCGGTGAGCGAGCCGAGGCGGTTCGCCCAGATGCGGGCGAGGCGGGTGAGGCGGCTGCGGGCCTCGTCGAGGTCTGCCGGGGTGAAGGGGACGAGGTCCGCCTCGGTCGTCAGGGCGGAGGCGTGCCAGTGGTCCGGCTGCGGATCCTCGCCCGCCAGCCGGGCCTCCAGCTCCGCGAGGTGGTCGACGAGGTGGTCGGCGACCCGGCGGATCGCCTTGTGCGGGGTGTAGATGCGGTCGTCGACGTGGGTGGGCTTGCCGTCCCAGGTCGTCCAGGTGGCGGCCAGTTCGAGGACGTGGTCGACCATGCCGGTGACGGCCGGTGCGGGTGCTTCCTGCGGGGTTTCGCTCATGTCGGCAGGCTAGGAGCCCATCGTTTCGGCCCCGGCCGAACTGTCCCCGCGAAGGCGGCCGGGACAGGTGAACAGGTGGGAACGGGCTGCTCCATGAGAGGTGTCGCGCGCGGCTGTCGCCCACCGCCCGCCGGTCGCTCCTCGGTCGGATGGTGTCCCGGAGGCGGTCGGGCCGGTGGCGCGCCAACTGGGCCGCGCTCTGTGTGGGGGCTCGCCCTGACGCCGGCCGTGGGGCAGCAGGGCGAGGCGGCCGCGACCGCCGGGCCCACGCCTCCACCGCCGCGCGCCTGGTACTCCACGGCCGGTGCCTCGACCACGGCCGCAGGCGCCTCTCGGTCGCCACCACCTCGATGGGTCTCGCGGCCAGGTTCCCCTATCTGTCCACGGGTTACAACAACACCCGCGAGCGGACACCGCTGTCGAGGCCCGCATCACGGGTGACAGCACCGTCTCTGCGAACAGCACCCTGACCTGGGCGTGCGTCCCGGTCACGCCGTCCTGCGCGGCGGCGCTCAACGGGGCGCCCCCTGCCTCACCCTGCGGGACGGGACTCCTCCACGACGATCTCGGCCCCGGTCCCGCCGAGCGACACCCGCACCTCGGGCCCCTCGCTCCAACGCACCGTCAACTCCCGGGCGCCGTCCACCCGTACGCTCACCGTCTCCCCCAGCGGCACGGGATCCACCTCACCGGTGAGCCTCACCAGTGCGACGAACAGGCTGTCCCGCTCGCCGCAGACCCCGGTGAGCTCGTCGGAGAGACCGACGACCGGCGACAGTTCGGCCCGCAGCCCCTCTGCCGCCGCCCACCCGGTCACCCGCACCGCCGTCCCCGGCGCGGCACCCGCGACCAGATGAGCCCGTACCTCCACGGCCCCGCGCGCCAGCACGACGCTGGTCACCCGCGCTCCCCCGCCCGCCGTGTGCCGCGAGGCCACCCACCCGGCTCCCACCCCCAACGGCTCGATCCCGGTGCGGCTCGGATCGTCGCCGACGACCACGCTGTTGTCGTACGACGAAGCGGGCTCCGTCACCGTCGAGTAGGCGAGGCGCGTGTAGTACGGGTCATAGCGGACGTCCTCGCTGCCGTGGTTGTGGAGGCGGACCACGCCGTCCGAACGCGTGGACTGCAGAAGCCAGTTGGGGGCCGCGATCGGGGTGAGGGCGTCGGAGCGCTCCGCCGGGCCCGGCTCCTCCGTTGCCGTCCACACCGGGTGGTCCGGCGGCAGGAGCAGGCCGAGGAAGCCCTTGCTCGCCCAGTACGGGGAGGCGGGGCCCGAATAGCCCTGCAGGACGGCCGGGGCGGGGCCGTGCCAGCCGAGGGTGAGCAGGCCGCGGGAGTCCAGCGCGCCCCGCTCCAGGAAGTACTTCAGGGCCCCGGACGCCAGCCGCCGCGTCTCCCCCGGCGGCAGCGGCGTGTGTCCCGTCAGCGCACCCAGCCACAGCGGGGCCGTCGTCGCGAAGCGGTAGGTGAGCGAGCGGCCCTGGTGCATCGGGGCGCCGTCGCCGCCGAACAGGCGGGCGTAGTCCTCGAGATGGCGGGAGAGCCTGCCCCCGTACAGGTCGAGCAGTGCGGTGTCCTGCGCCAGCCAGGCGTGCAGCACCGGGTACAGGTGCATCGCCCAGCCGTTGTAGTAGTCGAACTTGCGGCCGTCGCCGTCGGTGTACCAGCCGTCGCCGACGTACCAGGCCTCTATCCGCTCGAGGCCGCGGTCGATCGCCTTGCGGGACGCTGCTGTCTCGTAACCGACTTCGGCGAGGAATCCGCCCACTGTCACCGGGAACAACTCCCAGTTGCAGGGCCAGGCTTCGGCGGTCAGCGCGTCCCCCAGCCAGGCGGCCGCCCGCTGTCGTACGCCGTCGTCGAGGCGGTCCCACAGCAGCGGGCGGGTCAGCCGCAGCGCGAGGGCGATCGACGCCGCCTCGACCAGGGGCTGGCTGCGGTCCTCGATCCGGGGCCAGACGCCCGCGACACCGGCCGCGAGTCCGTCGGCGTAGCGCTGCAGCGCGGTCTCGTCACGGCGGAAGGCCGCGGCGAGCAGCGTACGGGCGTAGCCCTCCAGGCCGTCGGAGAGCCGGCCGGACCAGCTCGTGCGGTCGCCGGGGAGGTGGTAGAGCGCGCCGCCCTGAGCGGCGTACGGCTCGACCGCGGTGAGCAGGGCGTCCGCGGCCGCCTCCCAGTGGGCCCGGGTGCAGCCGGTGTGCGGACTGACGGTGCGGTCCTCGGCAGGCAGGTGCATCGGTTCTCTCTCAGGGGCTGTGGCGAGGGACGAAGGGTGGGACCTGGGGCGCCTCGGTTCCGGTCGAGACGCCCCAGGAGTTCATCCCACCCGCACCAGTGACTCCGGTACCAGATGCTGGGCGACAAGTGCGTCGCGGACAAGTCCCGCGTACACCGTGGCGCCGTGGACGGAGGTGTGGGTGTTGTCCTTCTTCTCGTTGTAGAGGTAGATCGCCTTGGAGCCCTCGACGCCCAGGGACTCCACCAGCGCCTTCGTCCTGGCCGTCAGGTCGACGAGTGGCACGTGCTGCGCCGCGGCGACCGAGCGGATGACAGCAGGATGGTCCACTCCGAGGCTGTTGACCAGCAGTGCGGTGTTGATGTTCAAAGTGCCGTCCGCATTGAACCAGCGCCGCACGACGGGAGTCACGAGCACCGGTTCGCCGCCCTTCTCCCGTACACCTGCCACCAGTGTCTCCAAGTTGGCCCGGTACGTCGCCTCGTCCGTGGATGTATCTCTATCATAGGTAGGACACTTGGGGGGAGGGAGCACGGCCGACAGGGAGGGACCATGACAGCGGCACGCGAGTACGCCCGATCGAGTAAGGGCAGGGGCAACCGCAGCAGGTCTACCGAGGACCAGCACGCAGACAACCTGCGGGCAGAGCAGGAGTTCGGCCCCTGGGCATGGGGCGAGGCGTACGTGGACACAGGCTCCGCCAGTACGTACGCGATCAGAAACCGCGAGGCCTTCGACCGACTGACAGCCGACTTGGCGACCAGGGAGTTCGGCGGGCGGGGCACCGTGCTCGTGCTGTGGGAGATCAGCCGACTGTCCCGTGAGATGGGCGTCGGCACGAAGATCGTGGACCTGTGCGAGGCAGGCGAGTACCTGATCCACATCACGTCCGAGGAGCGCACCTACAACCCGGTGAACTACAACGATCGGCACACCCTTCTCGCCGGGATCAATGACGCTGAACGCGAGGCACGGCGCCTGTCTAAGCGAACGAAGCGAGGAGTGGACAGCAACGTGAACGCGAAGAACGACGAGGGTGAGGACGCAGCACGCCCGCACGGCGTGCTGCCCTACGGCTACCGGCGCCGGTACGACCTGGTGGACGGTAAGTCGCGATCGGTCGAGCAGTACCCCGACTCCGAAGAGGCAGAGATCATCCGCGAGGCGTACCGCCGGGTGCTGGCTGGTGACTCGATCAGGTCCGTCGCGCTCGACTTCCAGACACGGGGGATCACTGGCCGACGGGGTCGGCCAGTCTCCGCAGCCACGCTCCGCGTGATGCTGACCAAAGACGCGTATCGCGGCTACCGCAGCCACAAGGGCCGTGTCATCAGGGCAAGCTGGCCCGCCCTGGTGGACGCCGAGACATGGCACGGCGTACAGCGCCTCCTGGCCGACTCGTCCCGCCGTACGCACACGGGCACAGCCGTGCGCCACGTCCTGACGATGACGATGCGCTGCGACGCGTGCGAGGGACCGATGACCGTGGCCTACCGCTCCGGCGGACGACCGTCCGCGTACTTCTGCCACGACAAGGGGTGCGTGAGCATCCCGAAGGACGACGTGGACGCGTTCCTGATCGGGGATGCGCAGTTTCCCGGCGTGATCCTGGCCTACCTGTCGCGGCCGGACGTGGCAGCGGGGCTTTCTTCCCCTGACGACGGTACCGAGGCGTCCGCCGTGCGCATGGAGTTGGCCACGGCGCGGGCCGCCATGGATTCCTTCGAGGCGGAGGACCCGGAGACCCCGGCGGAGGCGCGCATCATCGCCCGGAAGATCTCCCGCTTGGAGGTGGAGATCTCAGAGTTGGAGGAGCGTGAGCGCACCCTCACCGCACCCAATCCGCTGGTCTCGATGTTCGAGCCCGGCCCCGGTGCGCTGGAGCACTGGGAGGCCACGCCCATCAATCGGCGCCGGGCCATTGCTGCACTGCTGCTGACCCCGGAGATCCTCGGCCAGGTGCGCATCATGCGCGTGGCCGACAGTGAATCAGAGGCGGTACAGGACCGAATCAGGTGGGAGAAGACCCGAACTGTGAAGAAACCAAAGCCGCAGGCTGAGTGATAAAGGCCTTCAGGTAAAAGAAGAGTAGATACAAACCAGTTCCCGCCACCGCACAGGACCAGAACCCGAGAATGATCACGACCTCACACAATCCCCAGTGTGCCTGCACGGCGTCACCCTGCTGATGCGCCCAACATCGCTTCCTAAGCGGCTTTTTGAAGCTCGGTGTTGATCTCCTCCTCGGGGTCGAGGCGGTGGATGTGGATGTCGTGGGTGACGCGGCTGGTGGGTGGCTCGTCGGGGCGGAGGGTGCGGTAGCCGGGGGTGCTGCGCTTGGTGGCGCGGGGTGCTGATCGGCCAGGGCGGGGGCGGATGGCTTCGCGGGCCAGGTCGGCCTGGACGTCACGGATTTTGCGCCGGAGCTGTCCGGGGGGAAAAGGCCGTGCCGACGGATCGCCGGGCGGCGTTGAGGACCTGCTTGAAGCTGATGTGGTCGGGCGGGAGGCCGTGTTCACTGGCGGTGTCGCAGACGAGTTCACGCAGGGCCTGGTAGACGCAGAGCATCGCCCACAGTTCCTGCTCAACCATGGCGGGGCTGTTGGAGCGCAGGGTGGCGGTGCGCCCGCCGCGCTGTTCGATCTTGATGTGCCTGTAGATCGTTTCGCTGGTCCAGCGGCACGCATACAACTCCGCCAGTTCCAGGGCCGGGGCTGTCTCGGGCTGGAGCAGGGTGGTGATCAGGCAGAACAGCTCCGAGGTCTGTTTCTCTTCGCCGCCGGTGCGGGTGCGGGTGTGGGTGGTGGTGACGGTGTACTCGATGACGCGGACCGTGAGGCGCTCGCCACGCCGCCGGCCGTTGAGGTGGCTGAGGTAGGTGCCGTCACTCAGGCGCTCGTCAACGGGCAGGGCGAAGGAGTCCGAGACGCGCCACAGCAGTTCGGCCCCCCTGGCCTGCGCGTCACGCCACAGCGTGAAGGACGGGAAGCCACGGTCGGCCGTCACCAGCATGCCGGGGGTGAAGTACGGCAGCAGGCGGCGGGCCAGGGTCCGCTCGCCCACGGCGAAGGAATCGAAGACCGCACCGGCCAGCGACCGGGTCCCGCACTCACCCAGCGCGACCATGCGGACCTGCGGATACGCAGCGGGCCGCGAACCGTTGGAGGGACGGCTGTAGGCCGCCGCGTTCGCGCTGGAGTCGGGCACGTCGAAGCAGGTCCCGTCCATCGACATCACTCGCAGCTCACGCCGGAACACCCCCGGCGTCGCCCGCGTACCCCGCACCCCCGCGACGTGGCCGAACAGCCACCGCAACGGCGCCTGACCGATCCGGGCACGCGCCTTCGTGATCGACCCGGTACGAGCCGGGCGCCACAACTCCCCCTTGCGCAGAGGGAAGTTCTCCACCAGCTCCCGCAGCACCGCCCCGTACCCCAGGTGCGTGAACAGCCACATCGTCAGCGTGAAGTACACCACCAGATGCGAGGGCAGCGCCTTCGTACGCTCCTCCCGTACCCCGGTCTCCTCGATCGCCAGATGCACCAGCTCCGGCGTGAAGGTCCGCGACAGCAGCCCCATCCGCGTCCGCTCAGGGTAGGTCTCACCAGCTATGTGCCCACTCGCCACAAGATCAGAACCCTACCCGACCAAGATCACACTACGGAAGCGACGTTGGCTGATGCGCCGCCCCGTCGACCTCGCCGGCGTCCGGCTACCTGGGGGGACAGAAATCGCACAGAACTACTCCAGGCGCCGAGCCGCCGGAGGTGCGAAGGCGACGCGCAGGTCAGTTGGTCCGTGCAGCGTCCTGCGGCCACACCACATCTACGGGGAGGCCAGCGTCGCGCGCCTCCAGGACGGTGTCCGCGGTGCCTCCCCTGCCTGACGGCGGCTCGCCGTTCCACACGGCGACCAGGCGCTCGGCGCGCTGGAGCATGGCGCGGTTAGCGCCCTCATAGGCGGCCCGGTTGGCCGTCTCGTTGTCGAGGACGAGGACCGTGTCTGCGGCGCCGACGAGTCGGTCGAAGGTGGCGGCGTGGTCGGGCTTGACCTTGTTCTGCCGGTAATCCTTCGAAGGGATCAGCTGCGGCTCTCGACAGCCACGGAAGCTGTCGGACAAGCAGCTCGCGCGAGCGCGAGAACTTCTCGACGACCCCCGGCAGACGATCACCAGTGTCGCAAAGGATCTCGGCGTCGCACGCACCGTCCTCTATGCAGAAGTGCCTGAGGCGAACGGCCGCCATGCCCGACTCCGATCAGCCGCGCAGCCAACGACGTAGCTCATAGTCCATAGAACTTATCTCCCACGGGTTCCTGTCCTTGTATCCACCCTTGGGGCGCGCGAACTCGGTGGGCCTGCTCTCGCGACGCCCCGCCGATCGAGGTGTCATTCAGGGCGCCGTTGGCCCTGCGCTCAGGTGCATCCGGTTTTCGTAGAGGTGATCCCAGTTCATGACCAGGCGGAAGCGCCGGTGCGCCTCCAGCCGTTCCGCGTCGGCCTGTTCCTGTCCCCGATGCACCTGGGCGTCCCCGGCCTGGACGAGCTCCGTAAGGGCGAGACGCACATCGTCGGCGTCCCGGCCGGTGGCAGCCGCCAGGCGGTCCAGGGAGGTGAGGACCTCTTGCGGCTCTGCCAGATCGTCGACGAGGTAGTTGATGAGGGTGTCGACGAGCGGTCCGGTGCGCATCGTCCAGCGGATCCCATCGAGGCGCTGGGTGAGTTCGGCGTCCAGAGGCAACAGATCACCGGGCAGCGGCAGCGCGGCGGGCATCGACCACCGAGTGCCGTCCGGCGTCTCCTCGCGGCTCGCCAGACCCCACGTCAGGTAGAGCTCGGACAGGTCCCGCACGGTCTGGGGCACTGGGAAGCCGGCGGCCGTGAGCATGGCGCCGAACGTCTCCCAGCGCTTCGCCTCGTTCGCGTCGCGCCCCTCCGGACCTTCCTCGTAGTCCCACTCCTCGTCGGGCCATGAGAACGTGAGCGCGCCGTCGAGGTCGCCGCCGATCATGTCCCAGCGGCCATCGAAGATCTCCTGCAGGAGGTCGTCCAGGGAGCCGGTGAAATCGGGCTGGCTCGCGGTCCCGATCAGCATCGTCAGCGGGAAGGCCTGACGGGGCAGGACATGCTCCCAGCCCGACGTCCACCAGTAAACATTCATCCCTGAAGGAACGGGGCCGGTCAAGTGCCTGACCTGTCCGTGTTTTTGGCGGTTCCCGGCTGCTTTTGGGCAGCGCCCGGCGAGGCTC
>NZ_JBFBBE010000063.1:0-55132 GCF_040682555.1 Streptomyces sp. NPDC051172 | reverse complement strand
CCGCCTGCTCTCGCAGACGGGCCGCCGATCCGGTGGGCGATACTGGGTTCGAACCAGTGACCTCTTCGGTGTGAACGAAGCGCTCTCCCACTGAGCTAATCGCCCGGACGCAGGAAGAACATTACCCCATGTCAGGGGGTGCCTGTGACCAGCACGAACCGGCGCACACCGGCATCCGCGCCTGCGGCATGGATCACTGGTCCTTGATCTTCCAGGGCATCACGACGCCGAACTTCCAGAGGTAGATCCCGACGAGCACGCCCACGATCACGAGACCGATCGCCGTCAGCGTCATGTTGCGGCGCCGCACCTTGGGGTCGAGTGCCCGCTGTGCCGCCTCGGTGACCTTGCGCTTCGTCCAGCGGAGCACCAGCTGGGCCCAGACGAACTCGGTCGCCCAGATGGCCATGCCGCCGAAGATCACCACCCAGCCGGGCCCGGGCAGCGGCAGCATGACGATGCCGGCGACCACGACCGCGAGACCGACGACGAAGACCCCGACCTGCCAGCTCAGATGCAGGGCCCGACGCCTCTTGACGAACGCCGGCGCCTTGGAGCCGAGCCCGTCCTCGCCCTGCGCCCCGTCCGGCCTCGTCCCGTCCGATGCCACGGCAGCCTTCCTCGGCACCCCCTGGGTCCGGTTACTCCCCGTATTCATACGGCCAAACTTTACCTTACTTTACTGAGCGGAAACCAGTCACCGGAATGGCCGTACCGTGCGAACGACCCATCGGCCGGAAGAGTTACGTAAAGGCACGCAAAACACTCAGAGGGGTTTACAACGGCACCGTAGGTGGCATGTCGATTTCGCCGACGTGCGAATCCCCGAGCGCACACTGAGCGAAAGGCCCTGGCGCTTATGAACACCACGGTCAGCTGCGAGCTGCACCTGCGCCTCGTTGTATCGAGCGAGTCCTCTCTGCCTGTCCCCGCAGGCCTGCGGTACGACACGGCCGACCCCTACGCCGTGCACGCCACCTTCCACACCGGAGCCGAGGAGACCGTCGAGTGGGTGTTCGCCCGCGACCTCCTCGCGGAGGGGCTGCACCGGCCCACCGGCACCGGCGACGTCCGTGTCTGGCCGTCGCGCAGTCACGGTCAGGGGGTCGTGTGCATCGCGCTGAGCTCTCCGGAGGGCGAGGCGCTGCTGGAAGCCCCGGCGCGGGCGCTGGAGTCCTTCCTGAAGCGAACCGACGCCGCCGTGCCTCCCGGCACGGAACACCGGCATTTCGATCTCGATCAGGAGCTCTCGCACATCCTGGCGGAGAGCTAGGGCGAGGCACCACGAAGCCGCCCGGCGCCGTCGACTCGGGGAGACGGCTCGGGCCAGAAACAACTGCATACGGTACGCATCAGCGCCGCCGCCGCGATCGAGTCGTGGGGCGGCGCCGGTGTGTGCGGCGGGGCAGGGGGAAGGTGCCCCGGCGGCAGGACCGCCCGCAGCCGGGCGGCAAGCCACTACCATCGGCCAGCATGAGGCGGGCGGCCGCCCGACCCCCAGGCCAGGGAGCGAAACGTGCTGATCACCCACGACACCCGGTGCGCGCTCGACACCGTGGTGGATCTGGTGAACACCGCACCGGAGGACCACGCGGCACCGGACGGACTGCCCGACGTCGCGGCTCTCGAGGATTTCGTACGAAACCACGAAATCAGTGATGTGGGGGCGCTCTCGGAGTTCGACCTCTCGGCCGTACGCAAGATCCGCGGCCGTTTCGCCTCGGTCTTCGCGGCGCACGACGCCCGGACCGCCGCCGGCGTGATCAACGAGCTGGTCGCCGCCGCGGGTACGACTCCGCGCCTCACGGACCACGACGGCTACGACTGGCATGTGCACTACTTCGCGCCCGGTGCCTCCGTCGCCGATCATCTTGCGGCCGACTGCGGGATGGCGCTGGCCTTCTTCGTGGTGGCCGGCGAGCAGGAGCGGCTGCGCCGCTGCGAGGCCCCCGACTGCCGGCGCGCCTTCGTCGACCTCTCCCGCAACCGCTCGCGCCGCTACTGCGACAGCCGCACCTGCGGAAACCGTCTGCATGTGGCCGCTTACCGGGCACGGCGCAAGGAGGCGGCGGGCTGACACCCGAGCTGCCGGACAAGGATGTCGACGTGGTCCCCCGCGGGTGGCGCAGGGGACCACGGGTACGGCTCACAGCATCAGCAGGTCGTGCAACGAGGCCATGAGCAGCAGACACCCGATCACCGCTAGGAAGATCATCAGCGGTGGCTGGGAAAGGGCGAAGAGGCATCCGCGCGGCTCGTCCTTCGGCGGCGCGGTATCGCCGTGTTCCGTGTCCAGCATCTCTCGGCGATGATGGCGCACTCCGCAGGTCCGGTGCGCCCAACACGCCCGGAATGACCGGCAGTTCGCCGAATTCCGTGAAGTCCGGTTCCGGTCGTGATCATTTCACGCCACAGCCTTGATCCACTGTGTCGTTTCAGTCGTCATGCGCGGGTCATATGCCGTGCTTCTTGAGGATGGCCTCGATGTCGCTGAAGTCGTCCGCCGACTGGGTGCGGGGCGTGCTCGCGGGCCGGGTCGCCGGACGGGACCCGGGGCCGAGGGAAGGCGCGGAAGCCGTCGGAGCGACCGCCTCGCGCTGCCCCGCGGCCCTGGCCTCCCTGCGCTCCTTGCGTGTGCCGCCCCGGCGGCGCTCCACCGCGCGCGTGGTGGAGAACAGCAGCCAGGCGGCGCCGAGCACGCCGAAGCCCGCCCAGGCCGTCGGACTGAAGGCGGTGTCCGCCAGCCACTGCACGGTGCCGGTCATCACCAGGCCGATGGGGACGAGTGAGTAGGCGGCGATACGGGCGGCCGCGAGGAAGCGCTTGCGGTAGGCGGTGACCACCGCGATGCCCAGGCCTGCCGCGGAGACGGCGGAACAGACGGTCTCGGCAATCATCCGGTCCTCCAGGCAGGGCTCGATCGGGCAGGGGCGGTTCGTCCCTTCCATCCTGCACCGCCCGGACCCCGCGCGGCCATGGTCCGGGCGGACATCAGGGACATCTCCGGGTCGGCTCCTCCGAAGGTGCCGGTCCCGGGCACTCCCCCGGGTGTGGATCAGGGTCCCGGGCGCAGGTCACCGAGGCCTGGCTTCGATTGGGTCGACCGCGGCCGAACTGCGAGACTGACGGTATGAGCGACTCCTCCCCCGTGCCTCCCGCCGCGCCCGTCCTCGACGTCTGGTGCGAACTCCAGTGCTCGGACTGCCGTAGCGCCCTCGACGATCTGCGTGCCCTGCGTGCCCGCTACGGCGACCGGCTGGAGCTGCGGCTGCGGCACTTCCCGCTGGAGAAGCACAAGCACGCCTTCGCTGCGGCACAGGCCGCCGAGGAGGCCCTCGAACAGGGCAAGGGATGGGCCTACGCCGAGGCCGTGCTGGCCCGTGTCGAGGAGCTGGACCGTGAGGGAGAACCCTTGCTGGTCGAGGTGGCCGCCGAACTCGGCCTGGACGCCGAGGAGTTCGACACCGCGCTGATCGACGGCCGGCACATCCTGCTCGTCGACGCCGACCAGGCCGAGGGCAAGGCGATCGGCGTGACCGGCACCCCGACGTACGTCATCGACGGTCAGCGCCTGGACGGCGGCAAGAGCCAGGAGGGGCTGCGGGAGCGGATCGAGGAGATCGTGGACCGGCTGCTGGCCGAGGCGGGGGCCTGACGGCTGCTCGGCGTTCCGCGGAATGTGCGGCCACGGGTTGTCGTCTGCGGCGCCGGGGACGTCCATCGTGGCGGAGCCGCTGATCGGCACAGCCCCGCGCCCTTTCAGGGGGCAGGTCCGCTCAGAGCAGCGGCTTGTACAGGGCGTACCGGGTCGTCCGGTAGCCGAGTGACTCGTAGAGCCGCTCGGCCGGGGTGTTGCCGGCGAAGACGTTGAGGCCGAGGACGCGTCGGCCCGCGGTGATCGCCTGGGTCTCCGCCAGGAGCATGAGCGTGCGGCCGTGGCCGTGTCCGCGGTGGGCGGCGTCGGCCGCGACGTCGTAGACGTAGGCCTTGTCCTCCAGCAGGGCCACCCAGAGGGTGCCGACGCGCGTCCCCTCGTGTTCGAGAACGCTGAACCGCATGTCCCGCGTGTCCATCCCTTGAGGCAGCAGCCTCTCGTGGTCCCGCCGCGACCTCTCGTACGCGTCGGCCTCGGGCACGCCCCGCTCGATCCACACGCGGGTGTAGTGCTCGGACTCGTGCGCGAACCACGCCGCGTACTCGGCCTCGGTCATGGGCCGGCCCCGGCTGCCTTCCGGCAGCGCGGGCGGAGTGCCGCCGAGCGGCTTCTCCATGCCGCGGTTGCGCAGGACGTAGCCGAGCGCCCCGACGAGCCGCAGCGCCGGCTCCGCGTCGGCGGGCACGCTCGCCTCGATCTGCCGGCATCCCCAGCCGCGCGCCACCTCCTCCGCGGCCAGCGCGGCCACCGTGCCCCGGCCGCGGCGCCGGTCCGGCTCCTCGATCCGCAGGTCGAAAATGCGGGCCACCCTGTCGCCGAAGCCCGGCGAGGTGCCGAGATGCAGGGTGCCGACGGGCCGGCCGTTCACGCACACCTGGAAACGGCGCGAACGCGTCCCGTCGGCGTTGCGCTGAAGCGGCTCGGTCGGCCGCAGGGTCGTGGTCATCAGGGGTGTTCTACCCGCCTCAGCCGCCCATCGGCAGCCTGTTTTCCCGGCTCTCACGGATCCAGATCGTCGCCGGACCGCTCGTCGAAGATCCGCATGGCCTTCGCGGTCACCGGGCCCGGTGCGCCCGGCAGTTCGCGGTCGTCGACGCGGTGCACGGCCTGGACGTCGCGCAGGGTGGAGGTGAGGAAGACCTCGTCCGCGCGCTCCAGGACGTCGGGCGGCAGGTCGGTCTCCTTGGCGCCGGTCCACTCGACGGCCAACGCGCGCGTGATGCCCGCGAGGCAGCCGGAGGCGACCGGCGGGGTGTGGATCTCGCCGTCGAGGACGACGAAGACGTTCGAGCCGGTGCCCTCGCAGAGTTGCCCGACGGTGTTCGCGAACAGGGCCTCCGACGCGCCGTGTTGGTGCGCCCGGGCGAGGGCGACGACGTTCTCGGCGTACGAGGTGGTCTTCAGGCCGGTGAGGGCGCCGCGTTCGTTGCGGGTCCACGGCACCGTGATCACGGCCGTGGAGTCGGGGCGGCGGGTGGTCTCGCCCAGCGCGACGACCAGGGTCGGGCCGTGCTCACCGCGGTCGGAGCCGAGTGGGCCGTGGCCGCCGGTGTAGGTGATGCGCAGGCGGCCGAGCGGCATCGGGTTGGCTTCGAGGACGGCGGCGCAGGCGCGGCGGATCTCGGTGTGGTCGGGGTCGGGCAGGCCGAGGCCGCGCGCGGAGCGGGTCAGCCGGTCGAGGTGCCGGGTGAGCGCGAACGTCTTCCCGTCCGTCGCCTTCACCGTCTCGAAGATGCCGTCGCCCACGGTCAGCCCGTGGTCGAAGACGGAGACGCGGGCGGACTCGATGTCCTGCAGCCCGCCGTCAAGCCAGATCTTCACGTCTGTAGTCCCTCTCCACTCACCTCGTACGTCCCCGACGCTACCGCGAGCAGTCGGGCCGCCTTCAGCTCGGTCTCCCGCCACTCCGCCTCCGGGTCGGAGCCCCAGGTGATGCCGGCGCCCGTCCCGAAGCGCAGAACGCCCTCGGCGCGGTCGATCCAGAAGGTACGGATGCCGACCGCCAGCTCGCCGGCTGCCTGGTCCGCGTCGACCCAGCCGATGCCGCCGCAGTACGGGCCGCGGGGCGCGGTCTCCAGGGCTTCGATGATCCGCAGGGCGCTGGACTTGGGTGCGCCGGTGACCGATCCGGGCGGGAAGGCCGCGTCGAGCAGTTCGGGCCAGCCGGCGTCGGCACGCAGCTCGCCGCGGACCGTCGACACGAGATGGACGAGCCCCGGGTGCTTCTCGACGGCGCACAGATCGGGGACGCTCACGCTGCCGGTGGCGCAGACACGCCCGATGTCGTTGCGGACCAGGTCCACGATCATCACGTTCTCGGCGTAGTCCTTCTCCAGCAGGTCCGCCTCGGTGCGCCCGGTGCCCTTGATCGGGCCGGACTCCACGACACGGCCGCCGCGCCGCAGGAAGAGCTCGGGCGAGGCGGTGGCTATCTCGACCCCGCACCCGGGCAGCCGGATCGTTCCTGCATACGGTGCGGGGTTGCCGCGGGCCAGCAGCGCGGTCAGGGCGTCCACGTCCGCGTCGGGCGCGACGGGCGCGGAGAGAACCCGGCAGAGGTTCGCCTGATAGACCTCGCCGGCCGCTATCCGCTCGCGGATCCGGCGCACACCCGCCGTGTACGCGCCGCGGTCGAGCGAGGACGTCCAGTCACCGGCGGCCGGTCCCCGCCACTTCCCCGGCACCGGGGCGGGCACGGGCTCCACTCGTACGTCCCTGAAGCGGGCGCAGGTCAACCGGCCCTCGAAGTCCGCGACGACGGCCCAGAAACCGGTGGAGTCGAGGGCCGCGGGATCGCTGGTGACGTCGAGGAGTCCGGTGGCGACGCGGTCACCGAAGCGGGCGAGAGGAGGGAGGTCGAGCACGCAGTCGAGTCTAGGGCGGGTGTCGTGAAGGTGGCCCTGCCGTGTCCCTTCGGGGGCCCTGACCACGTACGGGAGCAGGTGCAGCGCAGCACGCTGCGCAAACGCGTTTTTGTGCTGGCCCGGGAATCCGCTAGAGTTCAACTCGTCGCCGGGCCGCGAGAGCGGACCGAAACGACAAGCGGACGTAGCTCAGTTGGTAGAGCGCAACCTTGCCAAGGTTGAGGTCGCGAGTTCGAGCCTCGTCGTCCGCTCGATGGAAACAGGGGATCTTCCCGAGCCCCTGCACTCCTGGTGGAGTGGCCGAGAGGCGAGGCAACGGCCTGCAAAGCCGTCTACACGGGTTCAAATCCCGTCTCCACCTCCAAGGACGATTAGCTCAGCGGGAGAGCGCTTCCCTGACACGGAAGAGGTCACTGGTTCAATCCCAGTATCGTCCACTGGATCTTCCAGTACGTACGGTGAGATCCACACCCCGCGCGATTAGCTCAGCGGGAGAGCGCTTCCCTGACACGGAAGAGGTCACTGGTTCAATCCCAGTATCGCGCACGCAGTACGCACCACATGCAGGTCCACCTGCGCGATTAGCTCAGCGGGAGAGCGCTTCCCTGACACGGAAGAGGTCACTGGTTCAATCCCAGTATCGCGCACCAGCCGAAGCCCCCGGCCGTCTCGTACGGCAGGGGGCTTCGTCGTGCGCCGTCAGCTGGAGAACAGCATGTGGCCGAAGCTCTTGTGGCGGTGGTGACCGCCGTGGTGGCCGCCGTAGTGACCTCCGTGGCCGCCGTGCTGGGCGCCCCAGGCGGGGGCGGGAGGGGCCGGGTACGCCTGCGGGGCGGGCGGGGGCGGCGGCACGGGCTGGGACCACTGGGACTCCAGGTGGGTCAGCGCCTCCAGCTCGCCGTAGTCGAGAAAGATCCCGCGGCAGCCGCTGCACTGCTCGATCTGGACACCGTTGCGGTTGTACCTGTGCATCGGCGCATGGCACTTCGGACACTGCATGGTCGGCTCAACTCCTCGCGGGTCGGTCCTGCTTCGTGTTTCGCCAGGACAGACTCTGTCAGGGTGCGGTCGGTTGCACCCTACGTCGCGCATTCCGGGGTCAACTCCGGTAGGAGGGAAGCCATTCGGGCACATGCGTCGATCATGGACAGTTCGACCTCGTCCGGGGGGCGGTCCTCCGCTGCCGCCTTGGCTGTGGCGCGGGCGGCCGTCTGCACCGTGAGGGCGCGGGCCGGGACGTCCAGGGCGGGCCAGGGGTCGCCGTCGGCGGGGACGGCCGGGCCGCCGGCCGTGCGGTAGGCGGTGAGGAAGCGGGTCCACTCGTCCGGCGGGAGGAGGCCGCACGCGTACCAGGCCGCCGGGCGGGCCAGGTCCCAGGCGGGGACGCCGGTGCCGAGGTCGTCGACGTCGATGAGCAGCCAGGGGCCGTCGGGGGCGGGGTGGCGGACGAGCTGGCCGAGGTGGAGGTCGCCGTGGCACAGGGTGGTGGTGTCCGGCATGGGGGCTTCGGCCCTGGCCCAGGGCGGGAGGGTGTTCCAGGCCTGCAGGACCGGGCGGGTGGCGGGATGGGCGGCGGCCGTTGCCCTGAGGCGGGCGATGGCTCGGGCGGCCTTGGCGGGGCCTCGCATGGGTGGGAGGGGGGTCGGGGCGGGGGTGCGGTGGAGGCGGGCGAGGAGGGTGGCTGCGGGCTCCCAGGGGGCGGCTTCGGGGGTGTCGGGGTCCACGGGGGTGCCATAGGGCCAGAACGTGACGAGGCGGCCGTGCAGGTCGACGGGGGTCGGGGCGAGTGGGGGCAGGAGGATGCCGGGGAGGTGGGCGGCGGCGGAGAGGCGGGGGGTGAGGTCGGTGCGGGGGGTGTTCGGGGCGTGGGCCTTGGCGACCGTGTCGGCGTGGCGGACGACTGTGGCGTCGGGGCGGTCGGCGAGGGTGGCTGCGCCGCAGGCGCAGGTGTCCGTGCGGGAGTGGGCCTTGGCCTTGGCTCGGGTGGTCAGTTCGGTGAGCAAGGGGGTGGTCACGGGGCTCCCTGGGGCGACGGGTCTCTCGCGAGGGTACGGCGGGGTGGTGGGGTGTGTATGGCGCTCGGCGGTGGTGCAGGTCTTGAGCTGCCCGCGGCGTGAACCGCCGAGGAGGCGCCCCCACCCGTCCCGTCCCCAGGGGCTCCGCCCCTTCGACCCCACCAGGGCTACGCCCCTGCACCCTTCGCGGGGCGGCACCCCAGCACCCCGGGTCCGGGGCCGGCCCCCGCCCCTGCGGCCCTGCCTGACCCTTCGCGGGACTCCGTCCTGGACCCTGAGAACCCCGCGCGGGGCTTCGGCCCCTGCACTCGTTTCGGGGCTCCGCCCCGGACCCCGATCGGCCTGGACGGCCTCGTCCGCAAACGCCGGACGGGCTGAAATGCCGCGACCGGTGTCCGACGGGGTGTCCCCGGGGAAAAGCAATGCCGGCGCAGCTCCCCAGCTGCGCCGGCATTTTTGCCGTCCGCCGCACCCCGTCCCCACGGGGTTTCATGGGTGGATGTCCCCGCCCGGACCGCTCTTCCGGGCCTGGGGTCGCCGCTCAGCGCCCCAGCATCACGCCCACGGACGACGCCTGTGTGGCCACTGTCTCCCAGCCGTCGAAGACGAAGAAGAGCAGGGCCGCCAGGGGGAGGGCCATGAGCGTCGCCACCAGGGGGTGGCGGCGGCCCGTGCGGCGGCGGAGTGCATTGCGCTCCTGGGTGCGGATCAGTGTCCGCGGTGCCGTAAGGGCCATGGTCCCTCTCCTGACCGTTCTCAGTTGTCGTTGGCAGCGGCGGGTGTCTGACCTCGGGGGACGAGTGCTGCACCCGCCGCTTGACCTCAAATCTAGGCGTCCGGCGCTCGCCGCACGTCATGCCCTCGTACCGATTGCCGGGCCTCCCGGAGGATGAGCCGTGAGCTGGGGCGTACTCCCCTGGGTGGAGACGAGGTCCTAGGTCTCAGGGTCTTCCCGGAGGGGGCGCCCGGTGTGCCCGGCCTTTTCCGAGCCGTCCTCCCTGGGGATCGGCTGCTCGACCAGTGCCAGCACCCGGTTCGCCATGAAGCGGGCCGTGCGGACCACGGACCCGTTGCGGGTGACTTCGCTCACTTCCACGACACCTCGGCGTACCGCCGTCTCCACCCGACGGCCCGCCCTGCTGGCCACCACCTCGTAGGTGCGGGTCGTGTCCCCCGCATCCACGACTATTTCCACGCGATCACCCTTCACGTGTCCAATCCCCCTTCTTCGACGGGTGGTTGAGGTGGCGGAACAACAGAAGTCCGCCTGCTCAACGGGTCCCTGACCACCCTTCAAGTCTCGCATCCGGCACTGACAATCGATCTGGGCGAGAGGGCGCGGCCTCTGCGCGCGGGCGGCCGTGGAAACGTAAGCTGTGCCACGTCACACGGACCGGGCAGCGGGGATGAACATGGCGATGATGCGCCTGAGGCGCGAGGACCCGCGCGTCGTCGGCTCGTTCAGGCTTCACAGACGGCTCGGCGCGGGTGGGATGGGCGTCGTGTACCTGGGCTCCGACAAGAAGGGGCAGCGGGTCGCGCTGAAGGTCATCCGGCCGGATCTGGCGGAGGACCAGGAGTTCCGGTCCCGGTTCGCGCGGGAGGTCTCCGCCGCACGGCGGATCAGGGGCGGGTGCACAGCCCGGCTCGTCGCCGCCGATCTCGACGCCGAACGGCCCTGGTTCGCCACTCAGTACGTGCCTGGTCCCTCGCTGCACGACAAGGTCGCCGACGGAGGGCCGCTGGGGGCGGCCGACGTCGCGGCGGTGGGAGCCGCGCTGTCCGAGGGGCTCGTCGCGGTACACGAGGCCGGTGTCGTGCACCGGGATCTCAAGCCGTCGAACATCCTGCTGTCCCCGAAGGGGCCCCGGATCATCGACTTCGGTATCGCCTGGGCGACCGGGGCGTCCACGCTGACGCATGTCGGTACGGCCGTCGGCTCCCCCGGCTTTCTTGCGCCGGAGCAGGTGCGCGGTGCCGCCGTCACCCCGGCCACGGACGTGTTCTCGCTGGGGGCGACCCTGGCCTACGCATCGATGGGTGACTCGCCCTTCGGGCACGGCAGTTCCGAGGTGATGCTGTACCGGGTCGTACACGAAGAGGCGCAGCTGCACGGCGTTCCGGACGCGCTGGCTCCGCTCGTACGGGCCTGTCTGGCGAAGGATCCTGAGGAACGGCCCAGCACGCTTCAGCTGTCGCTCCGGCTCAAGGAGATCGCCGCCCGTGAGGCGCAGGGGCTTGCCGACCCGCGTCCGCCCGCGCCGCGTTCCGGGGAGGCGGACCGGCCCACCGGGCGGCTCGTCGAGACCTACCCGGAGCAGCAGCGCGAACACCGTCGTCCTCCGGGCCCGCAGGGGGGTCCCCCGTCGCGGGGCACTTCCGCCGGGTCGCGTGGGGCCCCTCCGGTGCGCGGCGGTGCCGCTCCTGCGCGGGGCGGCAGCCCCTCCCGCGGTGGCCCCCCGCCGCCCCAGCGTTCCGGGTCCCGGCCCGCCCCGGGATCGCGGAACACCACCCGCCAGGGCACGGGGGCGCGGCCCGCGCCGCGCAGCGGTACCGGTCGTCCGGCGCCCAGGGCCACCGGGATGGGACGGCGGCCTGCCAATCCGCGGTTGCTGCGGCAGCGGCTGTTCGTGTTCGTCGTCGTGACGCTGCTGGTGGCGCTCGGCATCGCCGCGGCGCAGGGGTGCCAGGGGCCGTCGCGGGGACTGGGCGGTGACGACGGCGTCGTACCGCAGCAGCAACAGCACATGGAGCCGGGGCGCGCCCACGTCGACTGAGAGGTCACAGCCCCGGCAGGATCCGTTCGAAGAACTCACGGTCGCCGTCGAAGACCGGGTTCAGCGCCAGGAACTCCTCGGGGGTGACCCAGCGGGTCTCGGCGACCTCGACGGGGTCGGGGACGATCACGCCGGTGGCCGCGTCCGCCGTCCACCAGTGGAGACGGAAGAGACCGTCGTCGGTCTCCGACTCCCAGACCTTGGCGAGGGGGGAGACGGTGAGGCCGACCTCCTCCCGGACCTCGCGGACCACGGCCTGCTCCTGGGTCTCCCCCGGTTCGACCTTGCCGCTGAGGGGCTGCCAGTGGCCGGGGCGGGGGACGCCGGGGCCGCGGCGGATCGCCAGTACTCGGCCGCCCCGGCGCAGGACCGCGACGATCTCCTCCCGCTTCGGCACCGGACTATCCCGTCGGGCGGCCCGTGGCCACCGCGTAGAAGGCGACCGCGGCCGCCGCGCCCACGTTGAGGGAGTCGACGCCGTGGGACATGGGGATGCGGACCCATTCGTCGGCGGCGACCAGGGCCTGGGTGGACAGGCCGTCGCCCTCGGCGCCCAGCATCAGGGCCACGCGGTCCATCTTGTGCGGGGCGGCCTCGTCGAGGGACCTGGCCTTCTCGTCGGGGGTGAGCGCGAGGAGCGTGAAGCCTGCCTCGCGGACCGACTCCAGGCCCTTGGGCCAGGTTTCGAGGCGGGCGTAGGGGACGGAGAAGACCGCACCCATCGACACCTTGACGCTGCGGCGGTACAGCGGATCCGCGCAGTCCGGGGAGAGCAGGACCGCGTCCATGCCGAGGGCGGCCGCCGAGCGGAAGATCGCGCCGATGTTGGTGTGGTCGTTGACCGACTCCATGACGACGACCCGGCGGGTGGCCTGGAGCAGGTCTGCGGCCGTCGGCAGCGGTTTGCGCTGCATGGAGGCGAGCGCGCCGCGGTGCACGTGGTAGCCGGTGACCCGTTCGGCCAGGTCCGGGCTGACCGCGTACACCGGGGCCGGGAGTTCGTCGATGACGTCACGCATGACGTCGACCCACTTCGCGGACAGCAGCATCGAACGCATCTCGTACCCGGCGTCCTTCGCCCGGCGGATGACCTTCTCGCCCTCGGCGATGAACAGGCCCTCGGCCGGTTCACGCTTGCGGCGCAGCTCCACGTCGGTCAGGCCTGTGTAGTCGCGCAGGCGCGGGTCGTCGGGATCCTCAACAGTGATGAGATCGGCCACAGGGTGATACTGCCTTGTCCTGGGTGTGGTGCCAACGGCTGTGTACGAGTTGGGTTACCCGCGGTTACGCGGATGTCTGCGGGCCTACGCCGACGACCTCGCCGATGACGATGACGGCCGGCGGCTTGACCTCCTGCGTACGCACGGTCTCGCCGACCGTCGCCAGGGTCGCGTCGACGCGGCGCTGGGCGGCCGTGGTGCCCTCCTGGACCAGGGCGACGGGGGTGTCGGCCGGCTTGCCGTGTGCGACGAGCGTCTCGGCGATCTTTCCGATCTTGTCGACGCCCATCAGGATCACGAGCGTGCCGGTGAGCTTCGCCAGGGACGCCCAGTCGACCAGGGAGCGCTCGTCGTCGGGAGCGACATGGCCGCTGACCACCGTGAACTCGTGCGCGACGCCCCGATGGGTGACCGGGATGCCGGCCGCACCCGGGACCGAGATCGAGCTGGAGATGCCGGGGACGACGGTACAGGGGATGCCGGCCTCGGCGAGGGCGTTCAGCTCCTCCATGCCCCGGCCGAAGACGTAGGGGTCGCCGCCCTTCAGCCGTACGACCGACTTGCCCTGCTTGGCGTGCTCGATCAGGGCGTTGTTGATGGCCTCCTGGGCCATGAAACGGCCGTACGGGATCTTCGCCGCGTCGATCACCTCGACATGCGGCGGGAGTTCGGCGAGGAGGTCGCGGGGGCCGAGGCGGTCGGCGATGACGACGTCGGCCTCGGCGAGGAGGCGGCGGCCGCGGACCGTGATGAGGTCCGGGTCGCCGGGACCGCCGCCGACGAGGGCGACACCGGGGGTCCGGGTGCGGTGGTGCGGCGCCACCAGGGTGCCGTCGCGCAGGCCTTCGACGACCGCGTCGCGGATGGCGGCGGTGTGGCGGGGGTCGCGGCCGCGGGCCTCGGTGGTGAGGACGGCGACCGTGACGCCCTCGCTGTGGCCGGTCGCCGGGGTCCAGGCCGTGGCGGCGTCGGCGTCGTCGGAGCGGACGCACCAGACGCGGTGGCGTTCCGCCTCGGCGGAGGCCCGGGTGTTCGCTTCCGTGTCACCGGTGGCGATCAGGGCGTACCAGGCGTCCGCCAGGTCGCCTTCGGCGTACGGGCGCCTGTGCCAGGTGATCTCCCCCGCGTCGGCCATGGCCTCGACGGAAGGGGTGGCCTCGGGGGACACGAGGAGGATGTCCGCGCCTGCCGCGATCAGGGCCGGGAGACGGCGCTGGGCGACCTGTCCTCCGCCGAGGACGACCACTTTGCGGCCGGTCAGGCGAAGGCCTACGGGGTAGGCGGGGTTTTCGGCCATGAGGGTGCGGCTCCTCTATTACGGCGGTGCAGTGGCCCTGACGTGCGGATTTTACGGCGCGGGCGGTGAGGCGGCTCAGGTGTCCGGTGGCTGGGCGTCGTTGCCGGGTGCGGGTGCGTGGGTCCGTGCCCACCCTCCCCCACTCTCGGCTCCGCTCGAGCGGGGGACTCCCATCGCCCTGCGGAACGACTGCCCACGGACCCACGGTCAAACAGGGCTCGAGGGGTTCCCCGAGCCCTCTAGCTCCCGGCCTACTTTTCAGTCACCCCTGCGGAGTCGAAGGTCGCCACCTCGTGCATGGCCCGTGCCGTGCTCTGCACCAGCGGCAGGGCCAGCAGGGCGCCCGTGCCCTCGCCGAGGCGGAGGTCGAGGTCGACCAGGGGGCGCAGGCCCAGCTTGTTGAGGGCCGCCACGTGGCCCGGTTCGGCGCTGCGGTGGCCCGCGATGCAGGCCGCGAGGACCTCGGGGGCGATGGCGCGGGCGACCAGGGCCGCGGCGCCGGCGCTGACGCCGTCCAGGATCACCGGGGTACGGAGCGAGGCGCCGCCCAGCAGGAGGCCCACCATCGCCGCGTGCTCGAAACCGCCGATCGCGGCCAGGACGCCGATGGGGTCGGCCGGGTCCGGCTGGTGGACCTCGATGGCGCGGCGCACTACCTCGGTCTTGCGGGCCAGGGTCTCGTCGTTGATGCCGGTGCCGCGGCCGGTCACCTCGGCCGGGTCGGTGTCCGTGAAGACCGAGATCAGGGCGGCGGACGCCGTGGTGTTGGCGATGCCCATCTCGCCCGTCAGCAGCGCCTTGTTGCCGGCCGCCACCAGGTCGCGGGCCGTCTCGATGCCGACCTCGATGGCCTGCTTGGCCTCCTCGCGGGTCATCGCGGGGCCGGTCGTCATGTCGGAGGTGCCCGCACGGACCTTGCGGGGCAGCAGGCCGGGGGTGGCGGGCAGGTCGGCCGCGACGCCGACGTCCACCACGCACACCTCGGCGCCCACCTGGCCGGCGAAGGCGTTGCAGACCGCGCCGCCGCCGAGGAAGTTGGCGACCATCTGGGCCGTCACCTCCTGCGGCCAGGGGGTCACGCCCTGGGCGTGCACGCCGTGGTCGCCCGCGAAGATCGCGACGGCCGCGGGCTCCGGGATCGGCGGCGGGCACTGGCGCGAAAGCCCGGACAGCTGGGCCGAGATGATCTCCAGCATGCCGAGCGCACCGGCCGGCTTGGTCATGCGCTTCTGCCGCTCCCAGGCCTCGCCGAGCGCCTTGGCGTCCAGCGGGCGGATCTGCGCGACGGTCTCGGCGAGCAGGTCGTGCGGCTCCTCACCGGGCAGCGCGCGACGGCCGTACGTCTCCTCGTGCACGACCCAGGACAGCGGGCGGCGCTTGGACCAGCCGGCCTGCATCAGCTCGGGCTCGTCCGGGAACTCGTCTACGTACCCGACGCACAGGTAGGCGATGACCTCCAGGTGCTCGGGCAGGCCGAGTGCACGGACCATCTCGCGCTCGTCGAAGAAGCTGACCCAGCCGACACCGAGGCCCTCGGCGCGGGCGGCGAGCCAGAGGTTCTCCACGGCGAGCGCGGCGGAGTACGGCGCCATCTGCGGCTGGGTGTGGCGGCCCAGGGTGTGGCGGCCGCCGCGGGTCGGGTCGGCGGTCACGACGATGTTCACCGGGGTGTCGAGGATGGCCTCGATCTTCAGTTCCTTGAACTGCTTCGCCCGGCCCTTGGGCAGCGACCTCGCGTATGCGTCGCGCTGGCGCATGGCCAGTTCGTGCATGCTGCGGCGGGTGTCGGCGGAGCGGATGACGACGAAGTCCCACGGCTGCGAGTGGCCGACGGACGGGGCCGTGTGCGCGGCCTCCAGGACGCGGAGCAGCACCTCGTGCGGGATGGGGTCGCTGCGGAAGCCGTTGCGGATGTCACGGCGCTCACGCATCACCTTCATGACCGCCTCGCGCTCCGCGTCGTCGTAGGCGGGCGCGGCCGGGCCGGTGGACTGTCGTACTTCTTCCACTGCCGCCGTGCTCTCTTCTTCCTGATCGGCGGCCCTGGTGTCCAGGTCCTCCGCGTGCTGTACGAGGTCGGGGTCGGCCTCCCGCGGGGCGGGGACCTTGACGATCGGCTCCGGCGCCTGCGCCTGCTCCGGGGGGAGGGTGAGCGCGTGCGGCGGGGTCGGGGCGAGATGCGGAGTGGTCGGCACGGAGCCGTCCACGAGGACGAACTGGCCGAGGGACGCGTCCGGTTGCGGGTCCGCGGGCTCCGCGGCGAGCGGCTGCGGGGTGCCGGGGCCCGGATGGGCCGGATGCGCAGCCGCGTCGGCGGCGGGTGCGGGCTGGGCCTCGGCGGAGACCACGACCGACTCGGGTGCGAGGGGCTCGGCGGAGTGCGGCTGGTCCGTCGGGGAACCCGCGTCGGCCGGTTCGGCGACCGGGGCGGAGGACGCCGGAGACACGACGGGGGTGGCCGGGTCGGCGATGGCAGCGGCCTCGGGCTGCACTTCGGCGTCCGGCGCGGGCGCCGGTGCGTGCGGGACGGTCTGGACGGGACTGCTCTGGTGCTCTGCTGCCACAGGGTGGGGTGAGGGTTGGGGTGCGGTGCTTGCGTCTCCGGCCGGTGCCACGGGCTGCGCCGCGTCCGGGGCTGCCGGGAAGGGGATGGCTTGGGCGGCCTCCGCGGTCCCGGGCACGTGCGCGGGCGCCTCGGCGGTTCGGGTGGGCTCGACGGCGATGGCCTGGGCGGGTTCGGCGGCGATGGCCTGGGCGGGTTCGGCGGCGACAGCCTGCGCAGGTTCCAGAACGATGGGCTGGGCCGCCGCCCAGTGGGCAGCGTGGCCGGTATCCGGCGCCACGGTCTCGGGTGCCTGTGCGACCTCGGAGGCGACTGCTTCGGGTAGCTGTTCGGTATGCAGTGCGGCCGTCTCGGGGAGCGGTGCAGCTTCCGGTGCGTTCGTCTCGGGGAGCTGAACGGCGTCGGCGGCCACCGCCTCCGGGAACGGCGCGGCCTCCTGGGCGACCGCCCCGGGGAGCTGCCCGGCCCCTGTCGCGACCGCCTGCTCGCTCTCGGGGGCCACCGCCTCCGTGACCTGCGGCGCTTCGGGCGCCACGGCCGGGGCGGGCTGCTCGCTGCCGGGCGCAGCGGCCTCGACGACCGCTGGGCCATCCGGCGTGACGGCCTCGGCGATCGGTGACGCGACGGGCTCGATGATCGGCGCGGCCTCTGACGCAGGCGCCTCGGCGAGCGGACCAGCCCCAGGCGTAAGGCCCTGGGATGCGCCCTCGACCGTCGGCGCTCCTTCCGGCGCGTGGGTCGCCTTCGGGACCTGGCCGGTCTCCGGGGCAGGCGCCGCTCCGGGAACCGGCACGGCTTCGGGCGCGGGACCGGAAGCGGGTACGGCCTCCGCACCGGGCAAGGATGCATCGGGGTGCCCGCCTTCGGGGGCCGCTCCGGCTACGGGCGGCTGCGCGGCCTCAGGCGCAGAACCGACCGGTTCCTCCTGCCCGGCGTCCGAAGCCACCGGGGGAACCGCGCCCTGCTCCGCATCTTCAGTGGCTCCCGCAGGAGCCGCCTGCACGCCGTCCGCGGCGAACTCGCCCGGAACCCCGTGCCCGCTCTCCGAGGCGACGAACCCACCGGGAACGGCATGCCCTTCCCCGGCAACCGGTCCACCGGCAGCAACCGGCGCACCCGTACCGGGCCCGGCAGCCTGCCCGCCCTCCTGGCCGTGGACCACACCGACATCACCGTTCTGCGCCGCCGGAGCGGTCTCCGTGGCGATGTGGGCCATGACGGGCTGCGCGGCGTCCACCGGCGCCGCGATCGGTTCGGCCGCCGGAACAACCGTTTCCGCAGCCGGTGCCTCGGCGTTCACCGATACCCCTGTCTGCACCGCGGCCTGCGCCTGGGCGCCCCAAGGGGCCGCGCCCTGCGGGGACATCTCGTGCAACTGGGGGGCGTCGAAGTACTCGGGGCCGGTGGCCGGCGTGGCGGGCTGGCGCACCGGTGCGCCCGCGGGGCCGCGGTCGGCGAGGGAACGGACCGGGCTTGCCGAGGTGTCGGGGATCGGCGGGCCGAGGTGCAGCGGGCGACGCGGCGTCACCGGCGCCGGGGCGGGCGTCGAGTTGGGGAGGCGGACGCCGCCGAGGTCGACCGAGCCGCTGTCGCGGCCCGCCGTCTCGTGCGGGCCCGGCTCGTGGACGGCCTCGACGACCGGCTCGGGCGCGGGCGGGGCGACCTCGTTGCCCCACGGGCTCTGGGCCCCCGGCAGCAGCAACAGGTCTTCGTCCTCGGCGGTGGTCTCGGAGAGGTAGGTGTACGCACCGTGCGCGTGGACGCCCGGCTGTTCCACCATGCCTGCGCTCTCCGGCAGTCCCTCGCCCGGGACCTGGCCGGTGTCGGTCATGCGTACCCCTCGCCCATCGGTTAGTGCTTCTACGTACAGCCCACCGGGAGCGGCGCACCGACCGCCCCCGCAGTGAAGAACGAGCGTGCCTGCCCAGCGGCACGAACGACCCGCCCGTAAAAGGCGACAAAGCCATTCAGTGGCATTGTCCTGGCCGTTCCGCCGTCACGACAGGTTGATCCGTGACGACCCGCTGTGGACTGCGCCACGTTGCGCGTCCTCCGGTTCTGCCGTACCGCACCCACCCCAAAAGGGATGCGTTTTCCGGACATTGACGAACGAAGTTCCGGGCCACCTGGTGCGGTACAACGGTCGGCCAGCCTACCGCGAGCGGTACGACTACAGGATCACCGGGACGGCAGAAACCAGGATCACTTGGACGGCGCCAGGGTCACGATGCGCGCCCCGGGAGCTCCCGCCCGCCACCCGACCACCGCCGCCCCTCAACGACGCTCCCCCAGTGCTCAACGCCTGGGGGCGCCCCCATCGCGCCGCTCCAATTCTCCTGTGAGCAGGAACGCGACGCTCCGCTCCGTCTCCGTCCAGTCCCTGGTGTCGAGTTCGACGGACTGGATCAGGGCGCACTCGACCTGGTAGCCGTGCTCGGTGAGGTCCCGGCCGACCAGTTCGGCCGCGTCGCGGGTGGCGGCGTGGGTGACGATGCGCTGCGGGCGGCGGTCGGCGACCGCGGAGACCACGGCCGCTCCTCCGCCGCCGACGCGGACGACGTCCGGCTCGGGGAGGTTCTCCAGGACGTGCGGGGCCGTTCCTTGCACGATCTGCAGCTGGACGCCGAAGTGCCGGGCGGCGGCGTCCGTGCGCGCACAGGCCTCCAGCGCGCGGTCGACGGCGATGACGGCGGCTCCGGCGCGTGCGGCCTCGGTGGCGAAGGCGCCGCTGCCGCAGCCGATGTCCCACACGAGGTCCCCCACGTGCGGGCCGAGCCGGGCGAGTTGGGCGGCGCGCAGCAGATCCGTCTCGCCCTCGCCGAGCGGACCGTCGTAGGCCTCGGCGGGCTGGGTCCAGCCGCGCGGACCGGCTCCCGGGTCGCGTCCGGCGAGCCAGCCGCCGCTTTCGCCGGGGACGCCCGGTCCGGCGGGTCCGCCGATGACGATGACGACGTTCGGGTCGCGCCAGGTGTGGTCGGGGGCCTTGTCGGAGGTGACGACGGTGACCTGTTCGCGTTCGGTGCCGAGTTCCTCGCAGATGACGAAGGTGCGGTGAACGCCTTCGAGGAGGAGGCCGAGTTCGGCGGGGCCTGCACCGGGTGAGGTGAGGACGGCGACTTTGGTGTGGGCGCGGCACACATTCACTGCGCGTCGCAGGGTGCGGCGGTGCGCGACGACCACTTGGGCGTCGTCCCAGGGCATACCGGCGCGGGCGAAGGCCGCGGCCACCGAGGAGACGGCGGGGACGACCTCGACCTCGAGGCCGAACTCGGGTGCGCGCAGGGTTCGTACGACGCCGAAGAATCCGGGGTCGCCGTCGGCCAGTACGACGGCGGTGCCGCGGTGGCCGGCGATGCGGCGGGCGGCGAGTTCGACACTGCCGAGGCGGATGCGCTCGGCGCGGGGCGGCACTTCGGGGAGCGCCAGGTGGTGGGCGGCACCGGCCACCAGCGTGGCGGCGCCCAGGGCGGAGCGGGCCGCGGCGGTCAGGGGCGAGCCGTCCCAGCCGATCACCGTGACACGGTCGGCCATCGTCGTCGGTCTCCAGGGGTTTTGCGCAGGTCGGGCTCCGTGAGGGTACCTGGTGTCAGGTGTGGGCCCTCGAGCCCCCAAGGTTCAGTTCCAGTCGGTGAAACTCGTGAAACCGCCGCTGTCGGCCAGTTCCTCGCCCGCGCCGTCGAGGTCCTCCGGCAGCAGGCTCCACACGATGAAGTCGGTGCGTACGTCGCTCCAGGTGCCGTCCTCGGCGCGGACGTGGGCTATGCAGGCGTTGCGCAGGACGCCCTCGCTGATACAGCCGATCTTCTGGGCGACCTGCTGGGAGGCGGTGTTGTCGGCGGCCGTGCGCAGCTCGATGCGCTCCAGCTTCTGGTCGCCGAAGAGCCACTGGGCGGTGGCGAGCGCGGCCTCCGAGGCGTAGCCCTCGCCGCGCGCCCACGGGGCGATGATGTACGACAGCTCGGTGGACCGCACATGCCAGTTGGTCTTGGCGAGCTGGACGATGCCGACCAGGCGCTGGGTGAGGAACTCGGTGACGGCGAGATCGAGTCCGCGGCCCGCTGCCCGCTCGGTCGGCGCGTACTCGGTGATCCAGTGGCGGGCCTGGTCCTCGGTGAAGGGCTGCGGGACGTCGGTCCAGGCGCCGACCTGCTCGTCGTTCATCATCTCGGCAAGCCCGTTCACGTCGTCCTCGTCGAGTGGCCGCAGCACCAACCGCTCCGTGCTGATGGAGATGTTGGGGAAGGTGCTAGTCATGCGCCACTCCGTAACCTTCGGAAAACCTTCAGTGCCTGCTGAACTGCCCAGCATGCAGCATGGCGGCACGGAACCGCACCACGGGGCCCTCCCGGGTGAGCGAGTGGACCCCGTGCGTGGCGATACGCCGTATACGTGCCGTCAGGAGAAGGTTCAGAAGGACGGGATGACCGAGCCCTGGTACTTGTCCTCGATGAACTTCTTCACCTCGGGGGAGGTGAGCAGCTTGGCGAGCTTCTTCACCCGCGGGTCCTTCTCGTTGCCCTTCTTCACCGCGAGGAAGTTGCCGTAGGGGCTGTTCTTCGCGGACTCCAGGACGAGGGCCTCCTTGGCTGGCTTGATGCCCGCGGAGATGGCGTAGTTGCCGTTGACGACCGCGGCGTCCACGTCGTCCAGGGAGCGCGCGGTCTGGGCCGCCTCGACCTCCTTGAACTTGAGGTTCTTCGGGTTCTTGGCGATGTCCTGCGGGGTCGCTTCGCTGCCGGCGCCGGCCTTGAGCGTGATCAGGCCGTTGGCTGCGAGCAGCTTGAGGGCGCGGGCCTCGTTCACGGCGTCGTTCGGGACGGCGATGGTGGCGCCGCTCTTCAGCGCGTCGGCCTTCTTGACCTTGTGGGAGTAGAGGCCGAGCGGCTCCAGGTGCACGGTGACGACGGGCACGATGTGGGTGCCGCGCTTCTTGTTGAAGTCGTCCAGGTACGGCTGGTTCTGGAAGTAGTTGGCGTCCACCGAGCCGTCCTCGGTCGCGGTGTTCGGGACGATGTAGTCCTGGAACTCCTTGACCTGCAGGTCGAGTCCGGCCTTCTTCGCCAGGTTCTTCTTGACGAAGTTCAGGATCTCGGCGTGCGGGGTCGGGCTCGCGGCGACGATCAGCGGTCCGCTGTAGTCGGAGGAGCTCGACGCGGAGTCGGTGCCCGAGCCGCAGCCGGTGAGCCCGAAGGTGAGGGCTCCGGCGGCGAGGACGGCAGTGGTGAGCTTTGCGGTGTTACGCACGAAAAGTGCCTTTCCTGATGGGTGCAGCGACCCCGCTATGGGTGTGCGGGGAGTCTGTGAGGGGGTTATGCGACCTTGCCGACGTCGGCCGTCGCGGGCTCCTTGGGCCGCAGCAGGCGGAGCCTGGGGGCCGCTCCGGAGTGCCCGCCCCGCCGGTGCAGGGAGCGGGCCGCGTAGTCGCCGGCGAACTGGATGACCGAGATCACGACGGCCAGGATCGCCACGGTGATCCACATGAGTTCGGTCTCGAAGCGCTGGTAGCCGTAGCGGATGGCGATGTCGCCGAGGCCGCCGGCGCCGACCGTGCCGGCCATCGCGGAGTAGCCGATGAGGGCGACGATCGTGGTGGTCGTGCTGGAGATCAGCGAGGGCAGCGACTCGGGGACGAGGACCTTGCGGACGACGGTCCAGGTGTTGCCGCCCATCGACTGCACGGCCTCGACCAGCCCGCCGTCCACTTCGCGGACAGCCGTCTCGACGAGGCGCGCGAAGAACGGGATCGCCCCGATGGCGAGCGGCACGATGGCGGCCTCGCGGCCGATGGTCGTGCCGGTGATCCAGCGGGTGAAGGTCATCAGGGCGACCATGAGGATGATGAACGGCATCGAGCGGGCGACGTTCACGATCTGCCCGATGACCTTGTTGGCGAGGACGTTCTGCAGCAGTCCGCCCCGGTCCGTGAGGACGAGCAGGATGCCGAGCGGGAGTCCGCCGACGACGGCGATCAGCGTGGACCAGCCGACCATGTAGAGGGTGTCCCAACACGCCTGCGACAGCAGCGGCTGCATTTCCGTCCAGGTCACAGCTCGGCACCTTCCTTCAGCAGTACGGGCTCCTGGCCCAACACCTCGATCTGCAGGCCCTGTTCGCGCAGGAAGCCGATCGGCACGACGTTGTCCTCGTAGCGGCCCGGCAGTTCGATGCGCATCCGGCCGACCTGGAGTCCGCCGACGGTGTCGATGGCGGCGCCCAGGATCGAGATGTCGATGTTGTAGGTGCGTGAGAGCTGCGAGATGACGGGCTGGGTGGCGGCCTCGCCCTGGAAGGTGACGTCGACGACGGTGCGGTCGTCGCCGGAGGCCTCGCCGTCCACCGGGAAGAGGGCTGAGGCCAGCTCGGAGCCGGGGGTCGCGAGCAGCTCGCTCACCGTCCCGGACTCGACGATGCGGCCCTTCTCCATCAGGGCGGCCGAGTCGCAGATCGACTTCACGACGTCCATCTCGTGGGTGATGAGCAGGACGGTCAGGCCCAGCTGCCGGTTCAGGTCGCGCAGCAGCTGGAGGACGGAGCGGGTGGTCTCCGGGTCGAGGGCGCTGGTCGCCTCGTCGGAGAGCAGCACCTTCGGGTCGCCGGCCAGGGCGCGGGCGATGCCGACGCGCTGCTTCTGGCCGCCGGAGAGCTGGGCGGGGTAGGCCTTCGCCTTGTCCGCGAGGCCGACCAGGTCGAGCAGCTCGAGTGCCTTGCGGGAGCGCTCCTTGCCGGACCTGCCGAGGATCTCCAGCGGCAGCTCGACATTGTCCTGGACCGTCCGCGTGGACAGCAGGTTGAAGTGCTGGAAGACCATGCCGATACGGCTGCGCGCCTGGCGGAGCTCCTTGCCGGCGCGGGGTCCGCGCCCCGCGAGGGCGGTCAGCTCCTGCCCCGCGACGGTCACCGTCCCGGCGGTGGGCCGTTCCAGCAGGTTGACGCAGCGGATGAGGGAGGACTTGCCGGCGCCGGACTGGCCGATGACGCCGTACACCTCGCCTTCGCGGACGTGCAGGTCTACGCCGTCCAGGGCGGTGACCTCACGGCCGCGTGAGCGGTAGACCTTGGTCAGGCCTGAAGTCGTGATCACTGGGTTTCCGTCACTGTCGAGTACACGGGCGTGGGTGTGCCCTGGTACGGAGGGGGAAGTCATGCGCGGGCAGTTCGGTCACATACGGCAGATGGCGTACGGACATGCCACGGCGGCTCGCTTCGGGGCGCGAGGCTCGGAGTGGTGCAGGGGCCCTCTAGAAGGCGCGCATTCGACACATACAACGAGCACCGGGCGTCATGGTCGCCTCGGTCGCAAGGGTGCGGCAGCTCGTCGTGGTCATGCGATCAGTAAAGCAGACGTACGGTCCTGACAAAGGGCCGCTGTCCGCATGCTGGACAGCGGTGGACAGATCTCGGCCGTGGCCGGAGCGCTCCACTCCCCCGTCGGTGACCAGTGCGAAGAGGACCTTCAGGTCCTTCGCCACCTGGTGTGCGGTGGGTTCGCGGGCCGGTGGGTTGTGGTCAAGGCCACGGTGGTCATCCCGGGCGCGGCAGGTCTTTTGGGCCGTAATAAGGTCGCTCCATGCTTGATGCCCTGACGCTGGTGACCGGTGTCGCCGCGCTGCTGCTCGCCGCCTGGTGCGGGTGGGCCGCCTATCGAGACCAGCCGACGAAGGACTGGCACTTCATCGGCATGGCCGTGGTGTCGCTGCTGGCCGTGGTGCAGCTGGTGATCGGGATCGTGCTGCTGGCGCGGGGCGAGAAGCCGGAGCAGGGCACGACGATCTTCGTGGCGTATCTGCTGGGCGCGTTCGCGTGTGTACCGGCGGCCGGGTTCATGTCCTTGGCGGAGCGCACCCGTTGGGGTTCGGTGACGGTGGCCGCCGGCGGTATCGTCCTGGCCGTTCTCGAAGTGCGGCTCTACGACATCTGGGGAGGCTGAGGTGACCTCGGTGCAGGAGAAGCCCACGAGGACGCGGCTGATCGGCGGGCCGGGCATGCTGCTGGTCTGGTTCTACGGCGTGATGGTCGTCGGCGCCGTGTCGCGGTCCGTCTACCAGATCGCGACCGACTTCGACCGGGCGCCGCTCGCCTACTCGCTGTCCGCCGTCGCGGGAGTCGTCTACGGCTTCATCACGTACTCGCTGGTCCGCGGCGGCGAAACCGCCCGCAAGGCGGCACAGGTGTGCTGCGCCGCCGAACTCGCGGGCGTACTGGTCGTCGGCACCTGGACCCTGGTCGAGCCCTCCGCCTTCCCGGACGCGACGGTCTGGTCGGACTACGGCATGGGGTACGTCTTCATCCCCGTGCTGCTGCCGCTGTCCGCGCTGTACTGGCTGCGCAGGAACCGCGCCGTCACGCAGTAGCCACGTACGCCTCGGCGGGCTTCTCCAGCACGATCATCGGCACCCCGTCGTTGCCCTGTGAGGTGCCCACGGCCTGGTAGCCCACCCGGCGGTACAGCCGCAGGTTGCCCTCGCTGCGGTGGCCGGTGTGGAGGCGGAACACCTTGGCGCCGTGCTGCTCCGCCAGCGCCGACTCGGCCGCGCGCAGCAGCCGCGCGCCGATGCCGTGGCCCTGCAGGCGGGGGTGGACGCAGAGCTTGCCGATGGAGGCGGAGCCGTCCTCGGTGACGCGGCCGCGGACCGAGCCGACGACCTCCTCGCCGAGCCGCGCCACATAGACGCAGTCGGCGGCCACCTCCTGGCGGACCGAGTCCAGGCTCTGGACGAGCGGGTCGATGCGGTAGTTGCCGTACAGCGCCGCCTCGCTCTGGAAGCACAGGTACTGGAGCCTGAAGATCTGCTCTGCATCCTGCTCGGTCGCCACCGAGATGGTCACGCTCATGCCCATGTGCGCACGCCTCCCGCTCACCTGATCGCCACGTTGTCCCTCACTCCTATCCCCGCGGTTCGCGGGCCGCAACCTCCGGCGGGAGCAAACGACGGAGACAACCCAGGCATCTGGAACGTTCCGGGCCGAGACTGCCCTGTGAGATACCCAACTCCCCCGCGATTTCCCGGTATGTCAGGTCCTTCGGGGACAGCAGGGCCTCCATCAGACTGGGGCAGCGGCCGGGCAGTCGGCGGACGGCCTCGCGCAGGGCCCGGCCGCGGGCCGCCGCGAGGGCCAGCTGTTCGGGGTCGCGGTCGATGTCGTCGGCCGGCTCGATGCCGTACGGCCGTTCGTGTCGGGTCGTACGGCGGGTGCGGCGCACCTCGGAGCGGACGGCGCTGCGCAGCCAGCGCTGGGGGTCGGACGGCGGGCCGTCCACCTCCAGGTGTTCCAGGAGGCGGAGCCAGACCGCCTGTTCCAGGTCGCCCGGCTCGGCCCCGGAGGCATGTGCCTCGGCCGAGGCCTCGGCGGTGAGCAGCGGGCGCAGAGCGGCAACCAGGTCGTGCGTCATATGCGGTTCGACGCGGCCGCCCGGGGCCCAGTTGCCCGGACAGCCGACTGTTCACCCCAACCGGGGTCGGGCGCTCAGCCGTTGACGAAGTCCTCGCGGGCCAGCACGGCGGTGTCGGCGTTGTCCGTGAAGACGCCGTCGATGCCGGTGGCGAAGTACGTCCTGAAGGCGCCGAAGGGGTCGCCGTACGCGTCCGCGGCCGTGCCCTTGCGGTACTCCGCCGGCAGGAACGGGTTCTCGTTGCGCATGGTGTACGGGTGCAGGATCAGGCCGACCTTGTGGGCGTCGGAGACGAGGGTGGTCGGCTTGTCGAGGCTGCCGTCCGCCTTCTTGGTGATGATCAGGTCCAGGGTCGGGCCGAGGCCCTGCGCGTAACCGGCTATTTCCCTGAGGCCCTTCGGGGTGATCAGGTCGGCGACGGTGCGCGGGTCGCCCGCCTCGACGAAGTCCCAGGGACGGCTGTTCGCGCTGGACAGGAGCACCACCAGCGGGTTGTCGACCAGCTTGTTCAGGCGCTGGATGCTGCTCGGCTCGAAGGACTGCAGGATGACCGGCGAGTTCCGCCTGTCCTTGCCGTACTTGTGCAGCAGCTTGGCGACCCGCTCCTCCAGGCCGAGGCCCAGCTTGCGGAAGTAGGTGGGGTGCTTGGTCTCGGGGTAGATCCACACCCGCTTGCCCCGCTTGCGGGTCTGCTCGTCCTGCCACTTCAGGACCTCTTCGAAGGTGGGGATCTCCCAGCGGCCGTTGTAGAGGGTGTTGTGCGGGCGGTTGGCCGGAATCCGCTCGATCGCGCGCAGCGTCTTCAGCTCCGCAAGGGTGAAGTCCTCGGTGAACCAGCCGGTGGTGGACACGCCGTCGAGGACCTTGGTGGCCTTGCGGTCGGCGAACTCGGGGTGGTCGGCGACGTTGGTCGTCCCGCCGATCTCCGGCTCGTGGCGGCAGACGAGATGGCCGTCCTTGGTGGGGACCAGGTCGCCGGCCTCGACGATGTCGGCGCCCAGGTCGAGGGCCAGTTCGTAGGAACCGAAGGTGTGCTCGGGCCGGTAGCCGCTGGCCCCGCGGTGGCCGATGATCGCCGGCTTGGGCAGGCTCTTCAGCCCGCCGTGCGCGGAGCCGGCGCCCGCGGCTCTCGCCGTGCCGGACAGGCCGAGTACGGCTCCGCCCGCGCCGAGTACCGCGGCGCCGAGGAGTGCCCGTCGTCCGGTGCCGCCTGTCTGCTCGTTCTCCTGCGTTCCCATGAGCGCCTCCCCTGACGTCGGCTCGATCTGTTCTGTCGGCGCGCCGATCGTAGGGGCGTGGACATGACGCGAGGGAGGCGTCGGCCGGAACATGCGGGTGACTCGGGATGTCGTATGAGTCCTACGGGGGACGAGATCCGACGAGCGGTGAAGAAGCCTGCGTGGCTCGCCCGTTCGGCGGCGAGTCGTCCGTCACATCGTTCCGGCCTGTTACCGGCAGGCAACGTGGCGTCACCGCAGGTAAACCCGCGTCAACAGTGCGTAAGACCTCGGTGAACCCGATGTGCAAGACCCCGGTGACCGCGAGTATCGTCCTCACCTGCACAGACTCATACCGAATCCCTTGACACCGGAGGGCCCGTTGTCCCGCTTCGTGCTCATCAAGGCAGTGCTCGGACCGATCATGCGCCTGATGTTCCGCCCACGGGTGGAGGGCGCGGAGCACATCCCGGGCGACGGTCCGGTCATCCTGGCCGGCAACCACCTGACCTTCATCGACTCGATGATCCTGCCGCTCGTCTGCGACCGCCAGGTGTTCTTCATCGGCAAGGACGAGTACGTCACCGGCAAGAGCCTCAAGGGCCGGCTGATGGCCTGGTTCTTCACCGGCGTCGGCATGATCCCGGTGGACCGCGACGGCGGCCGGGGCGGGGTGGCCGCGCTGATGACCGGGCGCCGCGTGCTGGAGGAGGGCAAGGTCTTCGGGATCTACCCCGAGGGCACGCGGTCGCCCGACGGGCGGCTGTACCGGGGGCGTACCGGCATCGCGCGGCTGACGCTGATGACGGGGGCGCCGGTGGTTCCCTTCGCGATGATCGGGACGGACAAGTTGCAGCCGGGCGGGGCGGGGATGCCGCGGCCGGGCCGCGTCACTGTTCGTTTCGGCGAGGCCATGGAGTTCTCGCGGTACGACGGGATGGACCGGGACCGGTATGTGCTGCGGGCGGTTACCGACTCGGTGATGGCTGAGGTCATGCGGCTGTCGGGCCAGGAATACGTCGACATGTATGCGACCAAGGCCAAGGCTGCGTAAGGGTTCGTTCTCGGGTGCGGGTTAGTGGGGGTTGCCCGCGCAGTTCCCCGCGCCCCTTATGGGGCGCTGTCCAGCCGTTGGCTTCGGAGCATGAACCAGGCTGCAATCGCCGTCGCAAGAAGTACGGCTGCGCCTGCCCCCGCCGCGATTGCGAGGCCGTCGACGAAAGCGCCTCGCGCCGACGAAAGCAGCTCCTGCCCACTCTGGGCCGGCATGCCTCTCGCCGCTTCCACCGCGCCGCCCAGTGACTCGTGCGCCCCTGCGGGAGTTGCCGCCGGAGCGGCGAAACCGCGGTAGATGCCCGTCACGATTGAGCCGAGTACGGCGATTCCCAGGGCCGCGCCGAGTTCGTACGCCGTCTCCGAGACCGCTGACGCCGCGCCCGCCTGCTCCTTCGGTACCGACGAGAGGATGACGTCGGCTGTCACGGTGAAGGAGAAGCCGGCGCCGATGCCCACGACCAGCAGGGCGGCGCCCAGGACGGGATAGCCCGTCGACCGTTCCAGCGTGGTGAGGGCGGCGAGTGCGAGGCCCACCGCTGCCAGGCCGCCCGCAACCACCGCCCGCACCGAGAAGCGACGCGCCGCGCGGCCCGCGATCAGGCCGGCGGCCACCGCGCCCACCGCCGCGGGCAGTTCGGCCAGGCCCGCCTCGAACGGGCGCCTGCCCTGGACGAGTTGCAGGTACTGGGAGAGGAAGAAGACCAGACCGGACAGGCCGAGGATGGTCAGCAGGTCGGCCAGGACGGCGGCGCTGAAGCCGCGGTTGCGGAACAGGCGCATGTCCAGCAGCGGGACGGGGAGCGTGAGCTGGCGGCGGATGAACCGGTACAGCGCCGTCGCGCCCAGTGCGCCTGCGGCGAGCGTGGGCCACTCGAAGCCGTGGGTCGCGGCCTCCTTGACCGCGTAGACCACGCCGATCACACCGACGAGTGAGAGGGCGACGCTGGTCAGGTCCCACGGGCCCGGGTTCGGGTTGCGGGACTCGGGCAGGGTGCGGATGCCGACGAGGACCAGGACCGCCATCACGGGGAGGTTGATCAGGAAGACCGAGCCCCACCAGAAGTGTTCGAGCAGGAAGCCGCCCGCGATCGGGCCGACGGCCGTGCCCGCGGAGGCCGTGGCGCCCCAGATGCCCACGGCGAGGCTGCGTTCGCGCGGGTCGTGGAAGAGGTTGCGGATCAGGGCGAGGGTGGCGGGCATGAGGGTGGCGCCCGCGACGCCGAGCAGGGCGCGGGCCAGGATCATCAACTCCGGTGTCGACGCGTAGGCGTTGAGGACGGATATCGCGCCGAACGCCGTGGCGCCGCCGAGCAGGATCCGCTTGCGGCCGATGCGGTCGCCGAGGCCGCCCATCGACACCAGCAGGCCCGCGATGACGAAGGAGTAGACGTCTCCGATCCACAGGAGCTGGGTGCCGGAGGGCTTGAGGTCCTCGCTGATGTAGGGGGTCGCGAGACCGAGGACGGTCGCGTCGACGGCCACCAGCAGCACGGCGAGCACCAGGACGGACAGCGCGAGCCAGCGGCCCGGGCGCTGCACCGCCTCGGTCGTGGTCGCCGGCTGCAGGGTGCTGGTCATGGTTCCTCTCTCCGTAGCGCGCCACCGAGCAGCAGCTCGGCGACCATGTGGGTGAAGTCCTTGGGGGCGACGCGGCCGTCGTGCATGGCCCAGGCGCACGAGGCGATCAGGCCGTAGAGCGCCTCCGTGAGCCAGACGGGGGTGAGATCGATACGGAACTCGCCCGCTTGCTGTCCGCGGACGAACAGCGCGCCGATGCGGGCGTCGAGCCGCTGCCAGCCCGCGTCCTGGCAGGCTTCCCAGAGCTGGCTCTCGCCGTACAGGAAGGCGAGCAGTCCGGCGGCGGGCTGGATCTCGTTCACCAGCCTGCGCACGGCCTCGCTCGCGGTTCCCTCGTCCAGCCGGGCGGCGTCCAGGGCCGCCTCGCACTCCGCGATGCCGAGCGCCTCGAGCGCCCGTACCAGTGCGTCACGGCCCGCGAAGTGGCGGTGCAGCGTGGCGCGGCTGATCCCGGCGGCCTTGGCGACCTCGTCCATGGTCGCGGTGGATTTGCGGGTCAGCAGGGCTGCGGCGGTGCGCAGTACGTGGTCACGGTCGACGGCCATGAGACGACCATAGCGCATGTGAGACATTGATGTCTCATCATGGCCGTGTGCGTCTCACAGGAGTGAGGGGTTCTGGTGGATTTCAGTGCCAGGGCAGCTGTCCGCGCTGCTCCCAGTAGGCCTGCGGCTTCTCCACCAGTTCGGCGAGGCGGGCCAGCTGGTCCTCGTCCAGGTCCACGACCGCCGCGTGCAGGTTGGAGGCGAGCTGGGTGGCGGTCGCCGCGCCGGAGAGCACGACTCCGGCCCAGGGCTGGCGCAGGATCACGGCGAGAGCCACCGCGTCGCAGCCCAGAGACGTTTCTGCAGCTACGGCCTTCAGGGCATCGGGGGCATACGGGTCCGCGAGGCGGCCATTGGCCATGCCCTCCTTGACGATCACCGTGAGCCCGGTGTCGTGCGCCTCGGCGAGGGCGGGGCCGGCCGAGGTCTCCAGGACGTTGTACGTCGACTGGACGGTACGGAAGAGGGGCTCGCCGTCGACCGTCACGGCGAGCGCGGCACGGATGGCGTCGGCCTGCGCCGGGCCGCTGGTGGAGAAGCCGATGGTGGTGCCCTGAGCGGCTGCCTCCGCCAGCTCGGCGTGGAGTTCCTTGTCGGTGAGGGCCGGGCTGTCCGGGGTCACCGAGTGGATCTGGTAGAGGTCCAGGCGGTCGCCGAGCAGTTCGGCGCTCTCGGCGCGCTGGCGCTCGTAGGTCTCAAGGCTGTGGTCCTTGACCTCGTGCGTCTCGGCGTCCGCCGACCAGCCGGCGGTGTAGGTGTAGCCCCACTTGCTGCCCACGACGATGTCGTCGAAGGAAGGGCGGGCGTTCAGCCAGTCGGCGAGGAACTCCTCGGAGCGGCCGTAGGAGCGGGCCACGTCGAAGTAGCGGACACCCTGGGCGTAGGCGGCGTCGAGGAGTTCGTGGGTGCGCAGGCGCAGGGCGTCGACGGTGCGCTCGGCCGGGAGGTCGTCCTCCCGGCCGAGATTGATGTAGCCCGGACGGCCGACTGCGGCGAGACCCAGTCCGATGTGCGCGGTGGGCGTGGTCGCGTGGGCCAGGCGGCTGAAGGGCATGGTGGCTCCCTGCACGATCGGTGGAGGAGATCCCGCGCCAGCAGGGGGATCCCGCACCAATCTACCCAGCCTCGTGCGGTTCAGCCCGCCCTGGTCAGACGCAGCGCGGTACGAAGGCGGGGTCGGCCGGCCCCTTGCGTTCCAGGGCGTTGAGGACCCACTGCTCGACCAGCGGCGACTTGGGTGCCTGGTCGTGCTCGGTGGTGTCGAGCGGGCAGCGGTCCTGGAGGAGGACGTCGGTCACATACGAGTCCGGGCCCTTGAGGAAGGCGCTGGTGTACGGCACCACGACCTCGTCGTACTTGGTGGCGATCGCCGTGTAGTCGGGGCCCACCGGGGTCTCGGGGTCCGAGTTGAGTTTCTGCAGGAAGTCCGAACCGGCGGTCTGGTCGGCGCAGGAGTCGCAGACGGTGGCGCCGGCCGCGAGTGCAAGGGGGTTGGTGGTGCCGTGGTTGGACGGGACGATGCCGACGAGGTCGTCGACCTTGGTCGCGCCGCCGAGGAACTTCACGTAGTAGCGGGGCATCATGCCGCCCTGGCTGTGCCCGACGATGTCCACCTTCTTGGCGCCGGTGGCGCCGAGCACGGCGTTCACGAAGTCCCGCAGTTCAGCCGCCGAGTCCGGGATCGGGGCTGTCTCCAGGCCGCCGTAGTCGAAGGAGAAGACGCAGTAGCCGGCGTTCGCCAGCGCGGGCGAGAGGGTCAGCCAGTTCTCGTACGAGGTCTTGAAGGTGCCGTTCACCAGGACCACCGGCTGCGGGTGGGCCGAGTCCGGTTTGCAGGACCAGTCGTTGGCGCCGGGCGGCGGTGTGTCGGCGGCCCCCGCGGGGGCGGTGAGCCCGAAGGCGCACAAGGCGGCTATGGCGGTGACGGCGAGAAGGCGGGCGGTTCGTCTGGTACCTCTGGCGCGCATGACGTCCCTTTCATGCTCGGCTGCGATCGACCGGTGTTCGGCATTGTCGACCGGGTAGCCGGAATGGTTGCCTCCGACTAGAGCCGCGTCAAGGTTTGAGCCAGTGGCCGAATCTCATCTGTTACCTGGCGGTCCGGGCAGCACGAAGGGCCCGGACGCGCTGTCCGGGCCCTGCTGTGCGCTGCGGTGCGGCCGTCAGGCCTGCTTGGCCGTGGCCCATGCGTGTTGTGCGGCCACGTCCGCCTTGACCTCGGCGAGCTGGACGGCGACCGCGCCGGGCGCCGTACCGCCGCGGCCGTTGCGGGAGGCCAGGGCGCCCGGCACGTTCAGGACCGTGCGCACCTCGGGGGTCAGATGGGCGGAGATCTTGGCGAACTGCTCGTCCGTCAGCTCGTCCAGTTCCTTGCCCTCGGCCTCGGCGGCCTTGACGCACTCGCCGGCGACCTCGTGCGCCACACGGAACGGGACGCCCTTCTTGACCAGCCACTCGGCGATGTCGGTGGCCAGGGAGAAGCCGGCCGGGGCCAGCTCCTCCATGCGCTCACGGTGCACGGTGAGCGTCGCCATCATGCCGGTGAAGGCCGGGAGCAGCAGCTCCAGCTGGTCGACGGAGTCGAAGACCGGCTCCTTGTCCTCCTGCAGATCGCGGTTGTACGCGAGCGGGAGGGCCTTGAGCGTCGCCATCAGGCCGGTCAGGTTGCCGATCAGACGGCCGGACTTGCCGCGGGCCAGCTCGGCGATGTCCGGGTTCTTCTTCTGCGGCATGATCGACGAGCCCGTGGAGAAGGCGTCGTGCAGGGTCACGAAGGAGAACTCCTTCGTGTTCCAGAGGATGATCTCCTCGGCGATCCGGGAGATGTTGACGCCGATCATCGCGGTGATGAAGACGAACTCGGCGACGTAGTCTCGGGAGGCCGTGCCGTCGATGGAGTTGCCGACGCTGCCGTGCTCGAAGCCGAGGTCCTTGGCGACCGCCTCCGGGTCCAGACCGAGGGAGGAGCCGGCGAGGGCGCCCGAGCCGTACGGCGAGACCGCCGTGCGCTCGTCCCACTGGCGCATGCGCTCCGCGTCCCGGGACAGGGCTTGGGCGTGGGCCAGGACGTGGTGGGCGAAGAGGACCGGCTGGGCGTGCTGGAGGTGGGTGCGACCGGGCATCGCCACGTTGGGATGCGCCTCGGCCAGGCCGATCAGGGCGTCCTGGAGGTCGGCGATCAGGCCGGCGATGGTGCGGGCGTGGTCCCGGAGGTACATCCGGAAGAGGGTCGTCACCTGGTCGTTGCGGGAGCGGCCCGCGCGGAGCTTGCCACCGAGGTCGGGGCCGAGGCGCTCCAGGAGACCCCGCTCCAGCGCGGTGTGGCAGTCCTCGTCGGCGATCGTGCCCACGAAGGAGCCGTCGGCCACGTCCGCCTCGAGCTGGTCCAGCCCGGCGATCATGCGGGTCAGCTCGTCGTCCGTGAGCAGCCCCGCCTTGTGCAGCACGCGCGCGTGGGCGCGCGAACCGGCGATGTCGTAGGGCGCCAGCCGCCAGTCGAAGTGGACGGAGGCGGACAGCTTCGCCAGGGCCTCGGAGGGACCGTCGGCGAAACGGGCGCCCCAGAGCCGTACGTCACCGCTGTTGCTGCTCACTTGCGTTGCTCCTAGGGAGGATTGGTCGGTATTGCGCACAGTCTCGCTCTCGCTCACGCGAGGTCACGTCAGGCTATGCCTGCGACCGGCGCTGGGCTGCGATCTTCGACGACAGGCTGTAGATGTCGATGAAGCCCTTGGCCGCGGCCTGGTCGAAGGTGTCGCCGGTGTCGTAGGTCGCCAGGTTGAAGTCGTACAGGGACGACTCGGAGCGCCTGCCCGTCACGACCGCGCGGCCGCCGTGCAGGGTCATCCGGATGTCGCCGTTGACGTGCTGGTTGGCTTCGTCGACGAAGCCGTCCAGGGCGCGCTTGAGCGGGGAGAACCACTGGCCGTCGTAGACGAGTTCACCCCAGCGCTGCTCCACCTGCCGCTTGTACCGCGCGAGTTCGCGCTCGACGGTGACGTTCTCCAGCTCCTGGTGGGCCGTGATCAGGGCGATCGCGCCCGGCGCCTCGTACACCTCGCGGGACTTGATGCCGACGAGGCGGTCCTCGACCATGTCGATGCGGCCGATGCCCTGGGCGCCGGCCCGCTCATTGAGCTGCTGGATCGCCTGCAGGACGGTGACGGGCCTGCCGTCGATCGCCACCGGGACGCCCTGCTCGAAGGTGATGATCACCTCGTCGGCGTCGCGCGGGGTCGCCGGGTTCGAGGTGTACTCGTAGATGTCCTCGATCGGGGCGTTCCAGATGTCCTCCAGGAAGCCCGTCTCGACCGCGCGTCCGAAGACGTTCTGGTCGATGGAGTACGGGGACTTCTTGGTGGTGGCGATCGGGAGCTGCTTCTCCTCGCAGAACGCGATCGCCTTGTCGCGGGTCATCGCGTAGTCGCGGACCGGGGCGATGCACTTGAGTCCGGGGGCGAGGGCGACGATGCCGGCCTCGAAGCGGACCTGGTCGTTGCCCTTGCCGGTGCAGCCGTGGGCGACCGTGGTGGCGCCGTGCTTGTGGGCGGCGGCGACGAGGTGCTTGACGATCGTCGGCCGGGAGAGCGCGGAGACCAGCGGATAGCGGTCCATGTAGAGGGCGTTGGCCTTGATCGCCGGCAGGCAGTACTCCTCGGCGAACTCGTCCTTGGCGTCGGCGACTTCGGCCTCCACGGCGCCGCAGGCGAGGGCGCGCTTGCGGATGACGTCCAGGTCCTCGCCGCCCTGGCCGACGTCGACCGCGACGGCGATGACCTCGGCGCCCGTCTCCTCGGCGATCCAGCCGATGGCGACGGAGGTGTCCAGACCGCCTGAGTAGGCGAGTACGACGCGCTCGGTCACGGGGGTCTCCTCACACCGCATTCACTGACATGCATGAGTATGCAGTGCTCTGCATGATTCGTCAATCGACCTCGGGTGGCAGCAGGGCTGTGGAGAAGTTCCGATGGACGGTTGAACAAACGAAACCGCTTACCCGTACTTCACCCCGAACGCCGGCGCCGCGTCTGTAAACCCACTCCTGACCCAAGTGAGGCATCCGCATGTCCAGGGCTCTTCCGAAGTACAACAAGCGTCGCGTGGCGATCATCGGTGGCGCTGCCGCGGTGGCGCTGTCCGGAGCGGTGATCGCCGGTTCCGCCCTCGCCGGGACGCCGTCCAAGAGCAGCGGGAACAACGCCCGGACCCTGGCCGCGTCCCCCGGCACCATCACCTGCCAGGACGTCGCCTCGAAGCTCCCGGCGATCCCCGCCTCCGCACAGGCCGAGGTCACCCGCAACCTCACCCTGCTGCAGACGCAGATCCAGGAGGCCAACAACCGGCTGCAGAGCACGGTCGGCCAGGGCGGCCCGAACTTCGTGAACAACGCCATCCTGGGGCCCCTCAAGGACAAGCGGGTGGCGACCATCAACCGCATCGCCACCGCCATCGGGCGTACGGCGGCCAAGCCGACCGGCCTGGACGCGCTGGCGCCGTGCACGCTGAACGCCGGCGGCGGGAACACCGGGGCCAACGCGGGCAACGCCAACGCGGGCAACGCCAATGCAGGCAACGCCAATGCAGGCAACGCCAATGCAGGCAAGGCCAATGGAGGCAACGCCAACAAGGGCAACGCCGGCTCGGGCGCCTCCGCCGCGGGCGCCTCCGCCGCGGGCACCATCAGCTGCCCGGACGTCGCCTCCAAGCTCCCGGCGATCCCCGCCTCCGCACAGGCCGAGGTCACCCGCAACCTCACCCTGCTGCAGACGCAGATCCAGGAGGCCAACAACCGGCTGCAGAGCACGGTCGGCCAGGGCGGCCCGAACTTCGTGCAGAACGCGATCCTCGGCCCGCTGGCCGACAAGCGGAAGTCGACCGTCGACCGCATCGCGACCGCCATCGGGCGCACCGCGGCCAAGCCGACCGGCCTGGACTCCCTGGCCGCCTGCACGCTCACCAAGTAAGAGGCGTGACAGGTGCTGTGGCCGCCCCGATAGAGCGCCGGCCGGGGCGGCCACGGCCGACGGCAGCCAAGCGGAGCCCGTAATTCCTTAGACGGGCGAAAGGTTTGCGTCCATAATCGTGAGGCGTGGGAAAGACTTATGAACGCATAGACGGCAGGCTGCGCACATTCATCGAGGCGCAGCCCCTCTTCTTCACCGCGACCGCTCCGCTCTCCGGCGACGGCACGGTCAACCTCTCCCCCAAGGGCCTCAAGGGCTCCTTCGCGGTGATCGACGAACTCACCGTGGCCTATCTGGACTTCGCCGGATCCAACGCGGAGACCATCGCGCATCTGCGGGAGAACGGGCGTATCACGCTGATGTGGTGCGCTTTCCAGGGCCCGCCGAACATCGTGCGGGTGCACGGGCGCGGAGAGCCCGTCTTCCGCGACGACCCGCGCTTCAAGGAACTGCTCACGCATTTCCCGGACATCGACCCGGCCCCGCACGGTCTGCGGGCCGTCATCCTCGTGACGGCCGAACTCGTCCGCGACACCTGCGGTTACGCCGTGCCCTTCATGACCTACGACGAGGACCGTGACCTGCACGGCAAGCGTTTCGCGCGGGAGGACGACGCCTCGCTCGGCGAGTACTTCGCCAAGAAGGAGCACATCGCCACGAGCCTGGATGGCCTACCCGGGCTGCCGTTGCCGCTGCCCCCGTCTACGGTCTGAGCCATGCGATCAGCTCTCGTCGCCGGCGCTCTGGTGTGCGTCTCGCTCCTGGTCCTCGGTACCGTGCCGGCCTCCTCGGCCTCCGGTGCGCCGCTTCCCGCCCGGATGGCCGACACGGGCGGCGGTACGCAGCTGATCACCGCCGTGGCCCCGAAGGCGGCCTCGACGACCGGCACGGTCACCTGGTGGGACCTGCGGGGCGGCCGGTGGGTGAAGGCCGGTTCGGCGTCCGCGCGGTTCGGGGCGAAGGGGCTTGTGGAGGGGGCGTCGCGCAGGCAGAACACGAACACGACTCCGACCGGGCTGTACGACCTGCCGTACGCCTTCGGCATCAAGGCCGCGCCGCGCGGGACCCGGTACGAGTACCGGGCCGTGAAGCAGAGTTCGTGGTGGTGCGAGGACATCCCCTCGACGTCCTACAACCGTTGGACGGATCCGCGTCCGGCCGACTGCCGTGCCTCCGAGTCCGAGCACCTTGCCTCGTACGGGACGCAGTACGCGTATGCGTTCGTCATCGGGTTCAACTACCACCAGCGCGTTCGGGGGCGCGGCGCCGGCATCTTCCTGCATGTCAACGGGCGTGGGACCACCGCGGGTTGTGTGTCCGTGCCCGGGTCCGCGATGCGGGCGATTCTCAGGTGGGCGGTTCCCGGGAAGGAGCCGCACATCGCTGTCGGAACAGCGAGCGGGAGTACGGCGATCACGCGGTACTGAGCCGCACGGAGAAGGTGGTCGAGCCCGCCTTGCTCTCGAGGCTGACACTCCCCCCGTGTGCCTCCGTGACCGCCGCCACGATCGACAGGCCCAGCCCCGCACCCCCGCCGGGGGCGTCCTTGCGGCGGCGGTGTTCGGCCCGGGTGAAGCGTTCGAAGACGCCCGGCTGGATGTCCTCGGCGACGCCAGGGCCGTCGTCGTGGACCTTGAGGAGGACGGTCGTGCCCTCGGTCTCGAGGGACACCGTCACCTTCGTGCCCACGGGTGTGTGCACACGCGCGTTGGTCAGCAGGTTGGCCAACACCTGTTGGAGTCGGTGGGCGTCGCCGTTCACCGTGACCGGTTCCTCCGGCAGCTCCAGGCTCCAACGGTGCCCGGGGCCCGCGGCCCGGGCGTCGGTGACGGCGTCCAGGACCAGCATGGTGAGGTCGACGGGTTGCCGTTCCAGGGGGCGGCCCGCGTCCAGTCGGGCCAGCAGCAGCATCTCGTCGACCATCTCGCCCATGCGGGACGACTCGGCGGCGATGCGCTCCAGGGCCCGGGTGATCTCCGGTGGTACCGGGCCCGGGTGCAGCAGGGCCAGCTCCGCATGGCCGCGGACCGAGGCGACCGGGGTGCGCAGTTCATGGCTGGCGTCGGCGGCGAAGCTGCGCAGCCGCTCCTCGCTGGCGTGCCGTTTGGTCAGGGCGTCCTCGACATGGCCGAGCATGCGGTTGAATGCGCCGGCGACCCGGCCCACCTCGCTGCGCGGGTCGGACTCGGGGGCGCGCGGCGGCAGGGCCACCTCGCCGCTTGCAAGGGGGAGCTCACTGACCCGGGTGGCGGTCGCGGCGACCCGGCTCAGCGGTCGGAGGGACCAGCGCACCCAGAAGGCGCCCGCCACCCCGGTGAGGGTGAGGGCGGCGCCGAAGACGATCCCGGCGACCAGTTCCAGGCGGTGGACGGTGGCCTCCACGGGCTCCAGGGGCAGCCCGGTGATCAGGACGTCACCGTCGAGGCCCCTGGACGCGGTCACCCGGTAGCCGTACAGCGTGGAGAGCCGGACGCTGTGGCCCCTGCCGTCGACCGGGACCTCGGCGAGCTGCCTGGTGTCCCTGGCCGTCAGCGTGACGTCGACGACTCCGCCGGTCTTGATGACCGCGGCCCTGGTGGCCGTGGAGTCGACCAGGCGGGCGCCGAAGGTGCCGGCGCCCTGTCTGCGGTCGTCGCCGCGGTTGTCCGCGTCGTGGTCGCTGGGCAACTGGCCACCGTGTTCGAGGCTCACCGCGAATCGGTTCCCGGTCTGCTGCAGCTGCTCGTCGAGGCGGCTCGTCAGGAAGCCGTTCAGCTCGATCACGGCGGCCAGGCCCACCGCCGCGCAGCTGACCGCGAGCAGCACCACCAGGCCGAAGGTGAGCCGGGCCCGGAGTGTGCGCGGGCGCGGCAGGCGACGCAGAACCCGCAGCGGACCACCGACGAACCTCATGCGACCACCGGCTTGAGCACGTAACCGGCTCCGCGCACCGTGTGGATCATCGGCTCGCGGCCCGCGTCCACCTTCTTGCGCAGGTAGGAGATGTACAGCTCGACGACGTGGGCGCGGCCGCCGAAGTCGTAGGACCAGACCCGGTCGAGGATCTGCGCCTTGCTGAGCACACGGCGGGGGTTGCGCATCAGGAAGCGGAGCAGTTCGAACTCGGTGGGCGACAGCTCGATGAGCTCGCCCGCCCGGGTCACCTCGCGGGCCTCCTCGTCCATCACCAGGTCGCCCACCGTCAGCCGCGGGCCCTCGTCCAGCTGGCGTGCCATGCCGGCGCGGCGCAGCAGTCCGCGGACCCGGGCGACGACCTCCTCCAGGCTGAAGGGTTTGGTGACGTAGTCGTCGCCACCCGCCGTGATGCCCGCGATGCGGTCCTCGACCGCGTCCCGTGCGGTCAGGAAGAGGACGCACACGTCCGGCTTCACGACGTGCAGGGAGCGCAGCACGGCGAAGCCGTCGGTGTCCGGGAGCATCACGTCGAGCACGACGGCGTCCGGCATCAGCTCCCGCGCCTCGGTGAGGGCGGTGGCGCCGTCACCGGCCGTGCGGACCTGCCAGCCCTCGTAGCGCAGGGCGCCGGAGAGCACTTCGGCGAGGTCCTCGTCGTCGTCGACGACGAGGACGCGCAGCGGAGTGCCGTCGGGGCGGGTGAGGGCGGGGCGGCCGGAGCGGGTCGTGTTCATCTCTCCAACAGGATCGCCCCTCGAAGCGTGCGCGGACGGCGCCCGGTGGCTCTGAGTTTCCTCTGAGTGGGCTCAGCGGGCGCCCTTTCAGAGCGTGCTGAGAAGTTACCCCGGCACAGTTGCGTCCGATAGAGGCGAAAGGACGCACATATGACCACCACGTACGACCGGCGGACGGCACCGGCCGTGGCACCGCCCGCCCGGCGTTCCCCCGCGGGCGCCGTGCTCGCGCTGCTGTGGGCCGGGGCGGCGGCCGTGGTCGCCCTGTGGTGGGTGGACACCACGTCGGTGGTCGGCGCCGCCGGCTGGCTGACGGGGGCCGGGCGGATCGCCGGGCTGCTGTGCGGGTACGCCTGCGCGGTGCTGGTCGGGCTGATGGCACGGGTGCCGATGCTGGAGCAGCGGGTCGGCTCCGACCGGGTGGCCCGCTGGCACGCGATGGCCGGCCGCTACACGATCAGCCTGCTGGTGGCGCACGTCGTGCTGATCCTGCTCGGTTACGCCGCCCAGGACCGGGCCTCCGTCCTGCACGAGGCGGTCACGGTGGTCCTGGACTACCCGGAGATGCTCAAGGCCACGGCCGGGACGGTCATCCTCTTCGCGGTCGGCATCACTTCGGCCCGTGCCGTGCGGCACAGGACCAGTTACGAGTTCTGGTACTACGTCCACCTGCTCACCTACGCGGCCGTGTTCCTGTCCTTCGGCCACCAGCTGGCACTGGGCAACGACTTCAACGGGCACACGCTCGCCACGGCCGCCTGGTACGCGCTGTACCTGGGTGTCGCCGCCCTGGTGCTGTGGTTCCGGATCCTCGCCCCGGTGCGGCTGAACCTGCGACACCGGCTACGGGTCCAGTCCGTGCACCGCGAGGCGCCGGGCGTCTACTCGGTCGTCGTCCAGGGGCACCGGCTGGACGAGATGGGGGCGCGGGCGGGCCAGTTCTTCCGCTGGCGGTTCTTCGGCGAGGGCATGGGCTGGACGTCGACGCCGTACTCGCTGTCGGCACCGCCCCGCCGTGACCTGCTGCGCATCACCGTCAAGGCGCTTGGCGACCACAGCGCGGCCGTCTCCCTGCTGCGGCCCGGCACCCGGGTGTGGGCCGAGGGGCCGTACGGCTCGCTGACCGAGGACCGGCAGACCTCGCCGAAGTCCCTGCTGATCGCCGCCGGTGTGGGCATCACGCCGAAGAGCACTGTTCGAGACGCTGCCCGGGGACGTCACGCTCGTGTACCGGGCGCGCACCGCCGAGGACCTCGCCCTCGGCGGCGAGCTGGAGGCCATCGCCCGCTGGCGCGGCGCGAAGGTGCTGTACGCGCTCAACGGGCAGGACGGCCGGCGCCCCAGCCTGACCGCGCAGAACCTGCGGGCCACCTTCCCCGACCTGGCCGTCCACGACGTCTACATCTGCGGTCCGCACGGCTTCGCCCAGGACCTGTACGAGGAGCTGCGCGACGCCGGTGTGCCGGACCGCCGTATCCACCACGAGTCGTTCGAATTCTGAGAGCAGAGGCCGTCAAGTGCACGCGCTGAAGAAGAACCGTCCGCTGCGTCGCATCGTGCTGGCGAGCGCCGCCACCGTCTCCGGCATGGTGCTGCTGCTGTCGCTGAAGCCGCACGCCTCGCCGGAGGCCGCCCTGGCGGTGCCCGTGCCCAGCAGCAGTTCGAGTGCGTCGAGCGGCTCCACCGGGTCCGGTGGCTCCGGAGGATCGACCAGCACCGCCACGAAGACCGTCACGGGCGACACGGTCCAGACCCAGTGGGGGCCCGTCCAGGTCCGCGTCACCCTCGAGGGCGGAAAGCTCACCGACGTGACGGCCGTGCAATACCCGACGGACAACCCGCGGGACCAGCAGATCAACGGCTACGCGCTGCCCCGGTTGCGCAGCGAGGCGCTCCAGGCCCAGAGCGCGAACATCGACACCGTCTCGGGAGCCACGTACACAAGTGGCGGTTACCGCCAGTCACTCCAGTCCGCACTGGACTCGGCACGCGGCTGAACACACCGGCGCCGCGGCACGTATCTCAGGGCCAAGGGACCACGACAGCCCCCTTGCCCCGCCCCGGAGGAACAGTGACCACCACGCTCGCAGGCGGCCGCGCCGCCCGCCGCCAGACGATGCGCCGCATCCGTCCGCGCCGCTCCCCGGCGACCGTCCTGCTGCTCGCCGTATGGGCGGGCGCGGTCGGTGTGCTGTGGCTGTGGTGGCACAACACACCGTCCATCGCCGACCAGAACGGCAAGATCCTCAACGCGGGCCGGATCACCGGCCTGCTGGCGGGCTATCTGATGGCACTGGTCGTGCTGCAGATGGCCCGGGTGCCCGCTCTCGAACGGCGCGTCGGCTCCGACCGGGTGGCGCGCTGGCACGCAATGAGCGGCCGCTACACGCTCTGCCTGGTCTTCGCGCACGTCTTCCTCATCATGTGGGGCTATGCGCTGCAGGCGGGCAAATCGCTCGGCGACATCGTCCAGCAGACGATCGACTCCGTCAACCAGCTGCCGGACATGGGCAAGGCGGCCATCGGCACCGGCCTGTTCGTCCTCATCGGGCTGACGTCGATCGGCCCGGTGCGGCGCAGGATCCCGTACGACACCTGGTACCACGTCCACCTGCTGACGTACGGGGCCGTGTTCCTGACGTTCTGGCACCAGATCACCACCGGCAACGACTTCGCCGTCGAGCCGACCGCGAAGACCTTCTGGTACGTGCTGTACGGGTCGGTGACCGCGCTGGTCGTCTGGTACCGGATCCTCACCCCGATCCGGCTGAACATGCGGCACCGCATGCGCGTCGAGGCCGTGATCGAGGAGACGCCGGGCATCGTCTCGGTGCTGATCGGCGGGCGGAAGCTGCACCGGATGGGTGCGGAGGCCGGGCAGTTCTTCCGGTGGCGGTTCCTCGCACCGGGCATGCGGTTCTCCTCCCACCCGTACTCGCTGTCGGCGGCGCCGCGCCCCGACATGCTGCGGATCACCGTCAAGGCGATCGGCGACCACAGCGCCCGGCTGCGCGAGCTGACGCCCGGCACCCGGGTGTGGGCCGAGGGCCCCTACGGTGCGATGACCGCGCAGCGGCGCAGCCGCGGCAAGGTGCTGCTGGTGGCGGGCGGAGTCGGCATCACGCCGATGCGGGCACTGTTCGAGACGCTGCCCGGCGCCTCCGGTGACATCACGCTCCTGTACCGGGCCAACACCACGCAGGACTTGGCCCTGTGGGACGAGCTCGCCGCCATCGCCGACGACCGCGGCGCCAGGTTGATGTACGCGGTCAACAGCCCGGACGGGGAGCGCCCGGACATCTCGGCGGAGCGGCTGCGGCAGAAGCTGCCGGACATCGAACAGCACGACGTCTTCATGTGCGGGCCGGCCGGGTTCGCGCAGGGCGTGTACGAAGCACTGCGCGGGGCGGGAGTGCCCGCCCGCCGCATCCATCACGAGTCGTTCGAGATGTGAGCGACGGGACTTCAGGAGTCTGGGAAAGCGATGAAGAAGAGTCACCCCATCCGGCGTGTCGTGCTGGCCACCGCCGCCACCGTGTCGGGCGTCGTACTGCTGCTGTCGCTGAAACCGGCGTCCGCCCCGAACGCCCAGGCGGCCGGTGCGGCCCCGCAGCAGACCGCGGCCGCGCAGGAGTCGCCCCAGGGCGGCACCGCGGGCGCCGGGAGCGGCACGGTCGACGGCAGCGTGGCCCAGACCCAGTACGGCAACGTCCAGGTCCGGCTGACCGTCAGCAATGGCAAGATCACCAAGGCTGAGGCGATCCAGGCGCCCAAGGGCGGCACCAGCGACCAGAAGACCGCCCTCTCCATACCGAAGCTGACCAAGGAGACGGTCGCCGCGCAGAGCGCGCAGATCGACTCGGTCTCCGGGGCGACGTACACGAGCAACGGCTACAAGCAGTCGCTGCAGTCGGCGATCGACAAGATCAAGGCGAGCGCCGGTTCCTCGAAGGGCAGCGCCGGCACCTCCCAGGGCGGCGGCGGGGGCTCGTCCTCCGGCAAGTCCCAGGGCTCGGGCTCCGCGAGCACGCAGGCCAAGACCGTCACCGGCAGTGTCGCGCAGACCCAGTACGGGCCGGTCCAGGTCCGGATCACGGTGGCGAACGGCAGGATCACCAAGGCCGACGCGGTGCAGGCGCCCAAGGGCGGGCTCAGCGACCAGAAGACCGCGATGGCCGTCCCCAAGCTCAACCAGGAGGCGGTGGCGGCCGGCAGCGCGAAGATCGACGCGGTGTCGGGTGCCACGTACACGAGCAGCGGCTATATGCAGTCGCTGCAGTCGGCACTGGACCAGGCCGGTGGCTGAGTCGGTGGCCGAGTCGGCAGAAGCTCCCGCCGCGGTGCGTCATGCGGAGGAGGTCATGGGGACCGTCTTCTCCTTCGACGTCCGCGGCGGGGAGCCCGGTGCGGTGCAGGCGGCGCTGGCGGAGGCGATCGCCGGACTGCACCGGGTGAACGAGGTGTTCAGCACCTACCGCGAGGACAGCCAGGTCTCCCGGCTCGCGCGGGGCGAGCTGACCGTGGAGCAGTGCGCCCCCGAGGTCGCGGAGGTGCTCGCGCTGGGCGCCGAGGCGGAGCGGGTGAGCGACGGCTGGTTCAGCATGCGCTACGAAGGGCGGCTGGATCCCACCGGCATCGTCAAGGGCTGGGCCGCCGAGCGCGCGGCCCGGCTGCTGGCCGCCGCCCCCGGGGTGAGCGGCGTGAGCATGAACGGCGGCGGAGACGTCCAGCTGCTCGGCACGCCCGAACCGCACCGGCCCTGGCGGGTCGGGGTGGCGGACCCGCTGCGTCCGGGCGGACTCGCGGCGGTGGTCTCCGCGGCCGGCGCCGACGAGTTGGCGGTGGCCACCTCCGGCACCGCCGAGCGCGGCGCCCACATCGTCGACCCCCGCACTGGCCGCTCCGCGGTGAGCGACCTGGTGGCGGTGACGGTGGTGGCCCCCAAGCTGACCTGGGCGGACTGCTGGGCCACGGCAGCCTTCGCCATGGGCTCCAACCAGGGCCTGCGCTGGCTGGAGTCCCTCCCGGACGTGGAGGCCCTACTGATCACGGCAGGCGACGAGGTGAGATGCACAGGAGGCCTCGCATCCAGGCTCGGGTAGGCCGGGGCCCCGTCAGGGGCGCGGGGCTGTATCAATTTGCGGCTCCGCCGCGTGGGCGCGAGCAACCCCCACAAGCCCGCAGTCGGCGAACGACCAGAAGTCCCTTTTCAGTGGCCGTTCTGAGCCAGCCTCAGCAAATGCTCGGCCAGCGCATTACCCCCACTCGGATCCCGGCTGATCAGCAACAACGTGTCGTCACCGGCAATCGTGCCAAGGATGTCGTGCAGTTCCGCCTGGTCGATGGCCGAGGCCAAGAACTGCGCAGCCCCCGGAGGCGTCCGCAGCACCACAAGATTCGCGGACGCCTCCGCAGAGATCAGCAGCTCCTGCGACAACCGCCGCATCCGCTCTTCCTTCGCCGACTCCCCCAGCGGCGCCCGGGGGGTCCGGAAACCCCCCTCGCTCGGCACCGCATAGATCAGGTCGCCGTCGTTGTTGCGGATCTTCACCGCGTTGAGCTCGTCCAGGTCCCGGCTCAACGTCGCCTGCGTGACGTTCAAGCCGTCGTCGGCCAACAACTTCGCCAACTGGCTCTGGGACCGCACCGGTTGCCGGTTGAGGATGTCCACGATCCGGCGGTGGCGTGCGGTGCGGGTCTGCGGCACGGCAGGCCCGGCGTGCTGTGCGTCGTCCTGCGCGTGACTCATCGTCGTCTCATTCTCCGGATCCGTCCCCGTTGGCCTGGTCCAGGATGCCGGGGAGCGCCTGGAGGAACGCGTCCACCTCGTCGTCGCCGAGAGTCAGCGGCGGCATCAGCCGTACGACGTCGGGGGCGGGTGCGTTCACCAGGAATCCGGCCTCCTGAGCCGCCTGGCGCGCCTGGGGCGCGAGCGGCTCGGTGAGCACGATACCCAGGAGGAGGCCCGCTCCCCGGACATGGGCGATCAACGGGTGGCCCAGTGACTCGATTCCGTCCCGCAGCTTCTCGCTCTGCTGCTTGACGTTCTCCAGCAACCCCTCGTTCGCGATCGTGTCCAGGACGGCGAGTCCGGCGGCGCAGGCGACCGGGTTGCCGCCGAAGGTCGTGCCGTGGTGGCCGGGCTGCAGCAGCTCCGCGGCCCGCCCGAAGGCGACGGTCGCGCCGAGCGGCAGTCCGCCGCCGAGGCCCTTGGCGAGAGTGACGACGTCCGGCAGGACGCCCTCGTGGGCCTGGTACTCGAACCAGTGGCCGGTCCGGCCGACTCCGGTCTGCACCTCGTCCAGGACCAGCAGCGCACCGGTCGCGGCGGTGATCGCACGGGCGGCCTTGAGATAGCCGGGCGGCGGGGTGACCACGCCGATCTCGCCCTGGATCGGCTCCAGGACGACCAGCGCGGTCTCCTCGGTGACCGCGGCCGCAAGCGCCTGCGCGTCGCCGTACGGCACATGCGTGACGTCACCCGGCAGCGGCAGGAACGGCTCCCGCTTGCCCTGCTGGCCGGTCATCGCGAGGGCGCCCATGGTGCGGCCGTGGAAGCCGCCCTCGGTGGCGACGACGTGGGTCCGCCCGGTCAGCCGGCCGATCTTGAAGGCGGCCTCGTTGGCCTCGGCGCCCGAGTTGCAGAAGAAGACCCTGCCGTCCCGCCCGAAGAGCTGCAGCAACCGCTCCGCAAGGGTCACGGCGGGCTCGGAGATGAAGAAGTTGGAGACGTGGCCGAGCGAGCCGATCTGCCGGCTCACCGCCTCGACGATCGCCGGGTGGGCGTGGCCGAGCGCGTTGACCGCGATGCCGCCGACGAAGTCGACGTACTGCTTGCCGTCGGCGTCCCACAGCTTGGCGCCCTCGCCGCGCACCAGGGGCAGCAGCGGGGTGCCGTAGTTGTTCATGAGCGCGCCCTGCCACCGCGCGGTCAGTTCCTGGTTGCTCACGACTCCCCCTGTACGTGCGGATTCTCGTCGGGCACGACCATCGTGCCGATGCCCTCGTCGGTGAAGATCTCCAGCAGGATCGAGTGCTGGACCCGGCCGTCGATGACGCGGGCGGTGGTGACGCCGTTGCGGACGGCGTGCAGACAGCCCTCCATCTTCGGCACCATGCCGGAGCTCAACTCCGGCAGCAGCTTCTCCAGTTGGGAGGCGGTGAGGCGGCTGATCACCTCGTCGCTGTTGGGCCAGTCCTCGTAGAGGCCCTCGACGTCCGTGAGGACCATGAGGGTCTCGGCGCCCAGCGCAGCAGCGAGTGCCGCAGCCGCCGTATCAGCATTGACGTTGTAGACATGTCCGTCGTCCTGGCTGCGGGCGATCGACGAGACGACCGGGATGCGGCCGTCGGCGAGCAGTGCCTCGATCGCGCCCGTGTCGATCTCGGTGATCTCGCCCACCCGCCCGAGGTCGACCAGTTCGCCGTCGATCTCGGGCCGGTGCTTGGTGGCGGTGATGGTGTGCGCGTCCTCGCCGGTGAGGCCTATGGCCAGCGGGCCGTGCTGGTTGAGCAGGCCGACCAGCTCGCGCTGGACCTGTCCGGCGAGCACCATGCGTACGACGTCCATGGCGTCCTCGGTGGTGACGCGCAGGCCGGCCTTGAACTCGCTGACGATGCCGTGCTGGTCGAGGGCGGCGCTGATCTGCGGGCCGCCGCCGTGCACGACGACCGGCTTGAGGCCGGCGTGGTGCAGGAACACGACGTCCTGCGCGAAGGCGGCCTTCAGGTCCTCGTCGATCATGGCGTTGCCGCCGAACTTGATGACGACCGTCCTGCCGTTGTGCTTGACCAGCCAGGGCAGCGCCTCGATGAGGATCTGGGCCTTGGGGAGCGCGGTGTGCTTACGAGTGGTGCTCATGACGAATAGGCGCTGTTCTCGTGGACGTAGTCGGCGGTGAGGTCGTTGGTCCAGATGGTGGCGGTCTCGGGCCCGGCGGCGAGGTCGGCGACGATGTGCACCTCGCGGTAGCGCATGTCGACCTTCTCGCGGTCCTCGCCGACGCCGCCGTTCTTGCAGACCCAGACGCCGTTGATGGCGACGTTGAGCCGGTCCGGCTCGAAGGCGGCCTTGGTGGTGCCGATCGCGGAGAGCACGCGGCCCCAGTTGGGGTCCTCGCCGTGGATGGCGCACTTGAGGAGGTTGTTGCGGGCGATGGAGCGGCCCACCTCGACGGCGTCGTCCTCGCTCGCCGCGTTGATCACCTCGACCTTGATGTCCTTGCTGGCGCCCTCGGCGTCGCGGATCAACTGCTGGCCGAGGTCGTCGCAGACCTGCCGTACGGCCTCCGCGAACTCCTCGTACTCCGGGGTGACTTCGGAGGAACCCGAGGCGAGCAGCAGCACCGTGTCGTTGGTCGACATGCAGCCGTCGGAGTCGACCCGGTCGAAGGTCGTGCGCGTCGCCGCCCGCAGCGCCCTGTCCAGTACGTCGCCATCGAGGGCGGCGTCGGTGGTGAGGACGACCAGCATGGTGGCGAGGCCGGGTGCGAGCATGCCCGCGCCCTTGGCCATGCCGCCCACGGTCCAGCCGCCCTTGGTGACCACGGACGTCTTGTGGACGGTGTCGGTGGTCTTGATGGCGATGGCGGCCTTCTCACCACCGTGCTCGGAGAGCTGTGCGGCGGCCGTCTCGACGCCCGGGAGCAGCTTGTCCATGGGCAGCAGCACGCCGATCAGACCCGTGGAGCAGACCGCGACCTCGATGGCACCCCGGCCGAGGACCTCGGCGGCCTTCTCGGCGGTGGCGTGCGTGTCCTGGAAGCCCCTGGGGCCCGTACAGGCATTGGCACCGCCGGAGTTGAGGACCACGGCGGAGACCTGGCCGCCCTTGAGGACCTGCTCGGACCACAGCACCGGCGCGGCCTTCACGCGGTTGGAGGTGAAGACACCGGCGGCGGCGCGGCGCGGCCCGTTGTTGACCACGAGGGCCAGGTCCGGGTTGCCGTTCTCCTTGATTCCGGCGGCGATGCCGGCCGCCGTGAATCCCTTGGCTGCCGTGACGCTCACGGTGCGACTCCGATCGTGGAAAGCCCCGTGGACTCGTCGAGTCCGAGGGCGAGGTTCATGCTCTGGACGGCACCGCCCGCGGTGCCCTTGGTCAGGTTGTCGATGGCGCTGATCGCGATGATGCGGCCCGCCGCCTCGTCATGTGCGACCTGCACCTGAACGGCGTTGGAACCGTAGACGGACGCCGTCGCGGGCCACTGGCCCTCGGGCAGCAGGTGGACGAAGGGTTCGTCGGCGTAGGCCTTCTCGTAGGCGGCGCGCACGGTCTCGGCGGTGACACCCGGCCTGGCCTTCGCGCTGCAGGTGGCGAGGATGCCGCGGGGCATCGGTGCGAGGGTCGGCGTGAAGGAGACAGAGACCCGCTCCCCGGCCGCCGCGCTGAAGTTCTGGATCATCTCGGGGGTGTGCCGGTGGCCGCCGCCGACGCCGTACGGCGACATCGAGCCCATGACCTCGCTGCCCAGCAGATGCGGCTTGGGCGCCTTGCCCGCGCCGGAGGTGCCGGAGGCGGCGACGATCACGGCCTCGTTCTCGGCGAGCCCTGCGGCGTAGGCCGGGAAGAGGGCCAGGGTGGCGGCCGTCGGGTAGCAGCCGGGTACCGCGATGCGCTTGGACCCCTCCAGCGCGGCGCGGCCACCCGGCAGTTCGGGGAGGCCGTACGGCCAGGTCCCGGCGTGCGCGGAGCCGTAGAACCTCTCCCAGTCGGCGGCGTCCTTGAGCCGGAAGTCGGCGCCCATGTCGACGACGAGCACGTCCGGGCCGAGCTGCTCGGCGACGGCGGCGGACTGGCCGTGGGGCAGGGCGAGGAACACCACGTCGTGCCCGGCGAGGACCTCGGGGGTGGTCTCCTGGAGTATCCGGTCGGCCAGCGGCAGCAGGTGCGGCTGCAGTGCGCCGAGCCGCTGGCCCGCGTTGGAGTTGCCGGTCAGGGCCCCGATCTCGATCTCGGGGTGCGCCAGGAGCAGACGCAGGAGCTCTCCGCCCGCGTATCCGCTCGCTCCGGCCACTGCCGCACGTACCGCCATGTCATCCTCCTCCTGGATGGCATGACTATACGTATCGTTGCACGTTTATGCAATCGGGGCCGGGTCGGCCTTCGGGAGCATGATCCTGCGGGAGACGAGGAAGGTCACCGGGACGGCCGCCAGGGATGCGAGCAGCGGGGCGAAGCGGCTGCTGAAGTGCAGCAGGTCGACGAGGACGTAGACGCCGGCAGTCGTGATGACGAAATTCGCGGCATTCGTCAGAGGGAACAGCATGAATTTCCGCAGCGTCGGGCGTGTCCGATAGGTGAATCGCGCATTGAGGAAAAATGAACCCGTCAGGCTGAGCACGGTCGCGAGGACATGGGCGAGGAGGTACGGCAAACGGGTGAGGAGGACCAGATAGGCACCGTAATACGTGCCTGTGTTGACGACACCGATCACGGCAAAGGTGATCATCTGCCTGGAAACAAGTGCACTGCGCATCAGGGAATGAGGTCCTTCGCCCGGTCGACATTGCTCGCCTTCACCAGGAAGTGCGGGCGCCGCTTGACCTCGTAGTAGATGCGGCCGGTGTACTCCCCGATGACCCCGAGCATGATCATCTGCACTCCGGCGACGCCGGTGACGGCGGTGATGATCGTGACATAGCCGGGGGTCTGCACGCCGTTGACGAGCGCGGCGCCCACGATCCACGCGGTGTACATGACGGCGCACAGCAGCAGCCCCATGCCCAGGTAGAGGGCCAGGCGCAGGGGCCTGTTGTTGAAGGAGAGCAGCCCGTCGATGCCGTAGTTGAGCAGGCTGCGCAGGCTCCAGGAGCTGCGGCCGGCCTCGCGTACGGCGTTCTCGTACTCGAAGGTGGTGCTGGGGAAGCCCACCCAGGCGAACAGGCCCTTGGAGAAGCGGTTGTACTCGGTGAGCTCCAGGACCGCGTCCACCACGCGGCGGGACATCAGCCGGAAGTCGCCGACGCCGTCGACGAGTTCCACGTCGACGAGGCGGTTGATGAGCCGGTAGTAGAGGCGGGCGGTGACGGTGCGGGTCATCCGGTCGCCGGTCCTGGTGCGCTTGGCGATGACCTGGTCGTAGCCCTCCTTGCGCAGGTCCACCATGCGCTTGATCAGCTCCGGCGGATGCTGGAGGTCCGCGTCCATGACGATCACGGAGTCTCCCGTGGAGTGGCGCAGGCCGGCCAGCAGTGCCGCCTCCTTGCCGAAGTTGCGGCTGAAGGAGAGGTAACGCACGCGCGCGTCCCGGTCCGCCAGCCGCTCCAGCGCGGCGAGCGTGCGGTCGCGGCTGCCGTCGTCGACGTACACGAACTCCATGTCGTGACCGAGCGGAAGTAGCTCCTCCGCGACCTTCTGGACCTGGTCGTGGAAGCGCTCGATGACGTCTTCTTCGTTGTAGCAGGGTGCAACGATCGATATGAGCATGGTTCTTCCTCTGGGGACGCGTCAGAGAACGCCGGTCATGGGCTCGCGCGGGCGGGTGCGGATGGTGGGTGGGGCGGGCGTCGTGGAACGTCGTCGGCGTACGGCGGTGACGGCGCCGAGCAGGATCAGGGTCAGCAGCGAGGCGGCCCCGACGGCCGTGCCGAGCCGCAGGCCGGGCGGGTGGAACTGGCAGGTGAGGCTGGTCGAGGAGCCGTCGAGGGGGACGGCGATCAGGCCGTGGAACTGCTCGGCCGGTACGGCGTCGCCGTCGCCCGCGGCGCAGCGCCAGCCCGCGATGCGGGGAGCCGCAACGACCGCGAGTCCCCTGCTGCCCGCGGGGAGTTCGGCCCGGACGGTGGCGTCGGAGACGGAGACGTGCGTGGCTCCGGTGGCCTTGAGGTGTTCGACGGCCTTGTGCAGCCGGGTGGTGTCCAGGCAGCCGACGGCGCCGCGCGGGATGCGCCCGGGGCGGTCGGGGGTCAGTTCGATGCGCAGGCGGCCGGCGGCGGGGGCCGTACCGAGCGGTGCCATGGCGGCGCGGTTGCGCGGGTAATGGGCGCGGAAGAGCGCAGTGTGACCTGCGAGGCGTGCGGTGCCGGAGTAGTACGGGGCCCAGAGGTAGACCTGGCTGCCGGCCGGGCAGTCGGTCGTGATCGTCGGATGGGTGAGGGCGGTCCCGAAACCGACCCCGTCCTGCTCCCGTAGCGGCTTTCCGTTGTCGTCACGGACGGCGGTCCGGGGCACCGTGTAGACGCGGGCGCCGAGCAGGAGTTCCTGGTTGCGGTACGGCGACGGCCCGAAGGCCGCCCGGTCGGGTGCGCTGCGTACGGTCACCAGAGGCGGCACGTCCTGCCGGGAGACCCGCAACGGGCCGCCGAACTGCGGCAGGTGGGCCTGGTACGGGTCGATCGGCGAGTGCACCCGCGCTCCCACGGAGAGGACCGCGTCGGTGACGGGGTTGTCGAGGCTCTGCAGGTTGCGGCCGCGCGAGGTCCAGCCGTCGCCGAGGGCGGTGAGGGTGCGGGTGAGGACGTCGGCGGTGAGGCTGCTGTAGTACTGGGCGCCCTGGCCGCCGACCAGCACAGGGTCGTTGGCGACGGTCTGTTCCCGGCCCGGGTCGGTGCGGTAGCGCGGCCAGCCGTCGGCCCGTGCGATCGCCTCCGCCTGGGTCTCCTGCCGGACTCCCCAGGGCGCGTAGTCGTCCATGTGGCCGAGGCGGACCCGGGTGGCGACGGCGGAGGTGGCCGCTGCCTCTCCGAACTGCCCGCCGAACAGCAGCACCAGGGCGAGCCCGGCCATGGCGGTACGGCCGCGGCCGTCGGCGCGGCGCAACAGCAGCAGCCCGCCCGCCGCACCGATGACGGCGAGCACCAGGATCGGCCAGGCCACGGGCTTGACCTGGGGGCTCCGGCTCGCCACCGCGGTGATCAGGGCGAGCAGCGCTCCCGCGGCCCCCAGCACGCGCCGGTCGGGAAGGCCGTACGACAGGGCCTGCCAGGCGGCCATCACCAGCAGCGCGCACAGGACGAAGGCCTGCCGGTAGGGGCTGCCCTGGGGGGTGGCGAAGGCGTGCCAGACCAGATGGGTCGGCCCCCACTGCAGCGACAGCGCGACCGCGGCGACGAGCAGCGCCCATCCGGTGCGCACCCGCCCCGGGACCGCCCGGTGGAAGGGCAGCGCGAGGGCGAGGAGCAGCGCCGTCATGCCCACGTAGAGGGCCGGACTGCCGAAGCTGTACGTCGTGGGCAGCAGACGGGCCAGCAGGTCCTGGGTGTCCACGGGTGCGAACTGCACGACCCGCCCCGGGTAGGCGTGCCTGGTGCCGAAGTACACGACGGTCACCAGCGGTGCGGCCAGGCCCATGCCGAGGACGACGGTACCGACGGCGCGACCCGCCGCCCCGAGTCGCTGCCTTCGGGAGAGGTCGCAGAGCCACAACCGGAGCAGCAGCACCAGGCCGGCGCAGAGGGTGGCCATGTACGCGGTGTAGAAGTTGGCGATCCAGGCGAGGGCCACGATCAGCACGCCGAGCAGCGGGCGCCGGCGCTGGAGGGTCCACTCGCCGACCAGGCACAGCAGCGGCAGGGCGACGAGGCCGTCGAGCCACATCGGGTTGTAGTCGCCGAGCGCCACCGTCCAGCCGCACAGGGCGTACGAGGCGCCCAGCAGCCCGGCGCCCCACCAGCGGCCGGGGCGCAGACTCAGCAGCAGCCAGGCCATGGCCGCGCCGGCGGAGGCGATCTTCAGCACGGTGATCACATAGACCGCGAGGTCGATCTCGTCCCGTGGGAACAGGCCGACGAGCAGGGCGAACGGGCTGCTGAGGTAGGTGCCCAGGTCGGGCAGGAAGCTTGAGCCGAAGCCGGACTGCCAGTTGACGAAGAGGCCGCCGTCGGCCCGGCCGTGCAGCAGGTCCCACAGGTGCGCGTGGAAGGGCACGTACTGGTTGCCGAGGTCGTTGACACTGCGGGTGCGGGGGCCGAAGGGGTAGCTGCGGGCGATGGCGTCGGCGGTGCAGAACACGGCGGCGGAGATGACGGCCGCGAGCAGGGCCGCGGCCTTCTTCGGCGAGAGATGACCGCTCGAAACGGCTGTGGACAGTGTCGAGCGATCCATTCCTTGGCACTCCCCGCGGGTTATTGATTCGACGGCTTAGACGGACTCCGTTTCCGTTTGGTTGTGCCGTCCAGGAAAAGAGGTGAAGTCAATTCCGAATACGAGCGGGTGCTTATGAAATGGTGAACGACCGGGAAACAGAACTCTCCCGGCGAGTTATTTGATGGTGAAATTCAGCGGGCCTTGCGCGCCGCATAGGCCCGAGCGGCCCGCACCCGGTTCCCGCACTTATCGTGCACCACGTCGGCCAGATCCTGGACGAGCGCGGCATCGCCGTCCGCGTGGGCCACCACTGCGCCCGCCCGATCGTGCGACGCCACGGCATCCCGGCCACGACCCGGGCGAGCTTCTACGTGTACAACACCGAGACCGAGGCGCCGCCCTGACCGAGGGTGTTCGCGCAGCTCAGAAGTATTTCGGCGGCTGGCCGAGAAGCGGGCTTGACCTGGAGCGCGCTCCAGGTTCTACGGTTTGTTCATGACCAGCGGACACCCCCTCCCGCAGGATCGGGAACCGACCCTGACCATCGCCGAGGTCGCCGAGCGCACGGGCCTTTCGCACGACACCCTGCGCTACTACGAGAAGGCGGGCCTCATCGAGCGGGTCGGCCGGACCACGGGCAACCAGCGCCGCTACGACGCGGCCGACCTGGCCTGGCTGGAGTTCCTGCTGCGGCTGCGCGAGACCGGTATGCCGATCGCCGGGATGCAGCGGTACGCGCAGCTGCGGGCGCAGGGGGACGTCTCGGTCGCCGACCGGCTGGCGATGCTCCGCGAGCACCGCGCCGAACTGGCCGACCGGATCAGAGCGTTGCGCCGCAACGCACGGGCGCTGGACGACAAGATCGTCCACTACGAACGGCTGCTCGCCACGTTGCACGAGCGGCCGGGAACGGAAGACCGTACATGAGCGAGAGCACCACCCGCGAAGACCGCTTCACCCACGGCCTGGAGGTCCTGAAGAGGGTCGACGGCGAAGCCGGCCAGCGCGTAGTCGAGTCCCTCGCCGACATCAACCCCGAACTCGGCCACCAGGTCGTCGCCTGGGCCTTCGGTGAGATCTACGACCGCCCCGGACTCGCCCCGCGCGACCGGCAGTTGGTCACACTGGGCATGCTCACCGCGCTCGGCGGCTGCGAGGCCCAGCTCGACGTGCATGTCAACGCGGCACTGAACGTGGGCCTCACCCCCGAGCAGATCGTCGAGGCCCTGACCCACTCGGCGGTGTACTGCGGCATGCCGAAGGCGCTGAACGCGACCTTCGTCGCGAAGAAGGTCTTCACCGAGCGCGGGCTGCTGCCGCTCGGACAGCAGCCCGC
>NZ_JBFBBE010000062.1:0-55686 GCF_040682555.1 Streptomyces sp. NPDC051172 | reverse complement strand
CTCTGCCGTTCCCTTGGCTGGGATGTGGGTGGCGTCGCGTGGGGGGGCGCCCATGTCTCATCGGGCCGTTTCTGGTGGGCGGGTGCTGTGGCCCGGCGCGACAGACCGGCCCTCGATGCCGGACACCCAGTGGCGGGGCCCGGACAGCACAGGGCCCCGGAACCGGCGCAGGGGTCCCGGGGCCCGGTCAGAGGGTGGTTCTGTACGAACCGCCCGCCGCAGCCGTCATACGCGCCGCAGCACTGCCACCACCTTGCCGAGGATGGTCGCGTCGTCGCCCGGGATCGGCTCGTACGCCGCGTTGTGCGGGAGGAGCCAGACGTGGCCGTCCTCGCGCTTGAAGCGCTTGACGGTGGCCTCGCCTTCCAGCATGGCGGCGACGATGTCGCCGTTCTCGGCGACCGGCTGGCGACGCACCGTGACCCAGTCGCCGTCGCAGATCGCGGCCTCGATCATGGAGTCGCCGACGACCTTCAGCACGAACAGCTCGCCGTCACCGACCAGCTGGCGGGGGAGAGGGAAGACGTCCTCGACCGACTCCTCGGCAAGGATCGGGCCACCGGCGGCGATACGGCCGACCAGCGGGACGTACGACGCGGCGGGCTTGCCGGCGGTGTCCGTGGGCTGCACGGAGGCGCCCTGGTCGGAGCCGCGCACCTCGTACGCGCGCGGGCGGTGCGGGTCGCGGCGCAGGAAGCCCTTGCGCTCCAGTGCCATCAGCTGGTGTGCGACAGAGGAGGTGCTGGAGAGGCCGACCGCCTGGCCGATCTCCCGCATCGACGGCGGGTAGCCGCGCCGCTGCACGGAGTCCCTGATGACCTCGATCACTCGGCGCTGCCGGTCGGTGAGGCCCGAGCTGTCCGCCCGGATGCCCGGAGGTCGGCCCGGTAGGGAGCGCTTGGGCCCCTCGGGATTCACGGCTTCGTTCATTGCATGCACCGGCTCGAGTCGGCCCTGGGAGCGGTCCTGGGCAGTGATGGTGGCACTGTCTGCGGTGGTGGTCACGTCGGCCCCTCTCGATGGTCTCCCTGCTGGACAACGGTAGTTGCTTTCGAAAGGTTGCGCCAAACACACGTTCGAGTGAAAAAACGCGGATCGCCGTACGTGATCACGTGTCTGGGTGTATGGCTAACGCGGTACCTGGCGGACAAAAGGGCCCATTGTTGTACTCTTCACCGCCGGGGTACTGACCTCGTGGGTTCCTGCCCCAGTCTGCCATCTGGCATTCCGTCAACCAGGCACAGGTCTCCATCTCTGCGGGAGCCCCACGTCGCCTCCCTGTGGCGCCCACGGTATCTCCGCATGTGCGGCAACGGTACGGCTGTGCACCTGCGGATCCGGTGCGCCGCACCGGTCGCGTGGCACATGCCAATACGTGCGCGACACGCGCGTAGGCAGTGCATGCATGGGCCAATCCCCACATGTAGTGGTTGGATTGCAGCAGCAGCCCAGAAGTTGTGGTCCCCCGGGTCTTCAGGCTCCTGGCGATCGCCTATGCTTGGGGCTGCTTCGAGGGGCCCATGAGGCCCAGCGAGGCTATTGAGTCTGCTGTGAGGAGGGTTGGGAGTTCATGCACTGCCCCTTCTGCAGGCACCCCGACAGCCGTGTCGTCGACAGTCGTACGACCGACGACGGCACGTCGATCCGCAGGCGCCGCCAGTGTCCGGACTGCTCCCGTCGTTTCACGACCGTGGAGACGTGCTCGCTCATGGTGGTCAAGCGGTCCGGAGTCACCGAGCCTTTCAGCCGTACCAAGGTCATCAATGGCGTGCGCAAGGCATGCCAGGGACGGCCTGTCACCGAGGACGCACTCGCCCAGCTCGGCCAGCGGGTCGAGGAGGCGGTGCGGGCCACCGGAAGCGCCGAACTGACCACCCACGACGTGGGGCTGGCCATACTCGGCCCGTTGCAGGAGCTCGACCTCGTCGCGTATCTGCGATTCGCCTCGGTCTACCGGGCATTCGACTCGCTCGAGGACTTCGAGGCCGCGATCGCGGAACTCAGGGAGGAGAGGCGACCCGTCGCCGCGGACAACGACGACCGCGAGGACGCTGTCGCGGGGGGCCATGAAGAAGACTGCGGGCCCGGAGGGACTGCTCAGGTCCCCGAGCCCGCCCACGCCGCCGACTGATCGGCGGGCCGGAACCGGGCGGAGGCCCGGATTCCGGCCGGACGGCGGCCATCGAAGACCCGTTGCGGGCGGCAGCGCGAGATGCCCGCAACGCCAGACACAACACCGTGCCACGGGAACATCGGGGCACTTCAGGGCGTTTTAGCCCGTACAGGGAGGCGGCATGACAGAGACGGCGAGCGGTCCGGCACGGAGTTCCCGCGCCAAGGGCACCAAGGCGACCAAGGGACTGCGTATCGAGCGCATCCACACCACCCCCGGCGTGCACCCGTACGACGAGGTGGCCTGGGAGCGCCGTGACGTCGTCATGACCAACTGGCGCGACGGCTCGGTCAACTTCGAGCAGCGCGGCGTCGAGTTCCCCGACTTCTGGTCGGTGAACGCGGTCAACATCGTCACCAGCAAGTACTTCCGCGGTGCCGTCGGCACCCCGCAGCGCGAGGTGAGCCTGAAGCAGCTCATCGACCGCATCGTGAAGACGTACCGGAAGGCCGGCGAGGACTACAAGTACTTCGCCTCGCCCGCCGACGCCGAGATCTTCGAGCACGAGCTGGCGTACGCCCTCCTGCACCAGATCTTCAGCTTCAACAGCCCCGTGTGGTTCAACGTGGGCACCCCGCAGCCCCAGCAGGTCTCCGCCTGCTTCATCCTGGCCGTCGACGACTCCATGGAGTCGATCCTCGACTGGTACAAGGAAGAGGGCATGATCTTCAAGGGCGGCTCCGGCGCCGGCCTGAACCTCTCCCGCATCCGCTCCTCCAAGGAGCTGCTGTCCTCGGGCGGCAACGCCTCCGGTCCGGTCTCCTTCATGCGCGGCGCCGACGCGTCCGCCGGCACCATCAAGTCCGGTGGCGCCACCCGCCGTGCCGCCAAGATGGTCATCCTCGACGTCGACCACCCCGACATCGAGGACTTCATCGTGACCAAGGTGAAGGAAGAGGAGAAGATCCGCGCCCTGCGCGACGCGGGCTTCGACATGGACCTCGGTGGCGAGGACATCACCTCGGTCCAGTACCAGAACGCCAACAACTCGGTCCGTGTGAACGACGAGTTCATGAAGGCGGTCGAGCAGGGCGGCAAGTTCGGCCTGCGCGCGCGGATGACCGGAGAGGTCATCGAAGAGGTCGACGCCAAGGCCCTGTTCCGCAAGATGGCCGAGGCCGCCTGGGCCTGCGCCGACCCGGGCATCCAGTACGACGACACCATCAACCACTGGCACACCTGCCCGGAGTCCGGCCGTATCAACGGCTCGAACCCCTGCAGCGAGTACATGCACCTGGACAACACGTCCTGCAACCTGGCCTCGCTGAACCTGATGAAGTTCCTGAAGGACGACGGCAAGGGCCACCAGTCCTTCGAGGTCGAGCGCTTCGCGAAGGTCGTCGAGCTCGTCATCACCGCGATGGACATCTCCATCTGCTTCGCGGACTTCCCGACCCAGAAGATCGGTGAGAACACGCGGGCGTTCCGCCAGCTCGGCATCGGCTACGCCAACCTCGGCGCCCTGCTGATGGCGACCGGTCACGCCTACGACTCCGACGGCGGCCGCGCCCTCGCCGGTGCCATCACCTCCCTGATGACCGGCACGTCGTACAAGCGCTCCGCCGAACTCGCCGCGGTCGTCGGCCCGTACGACGGTTACGCCCGCAACGCCAGTGCTCACAACCGCGTCATGAAGCAGCACGCCGACGCCAACACCGTGGCCGTCCGCATGGACGACCTGGACACGCCGGTCTGGGCCGCCGCCACGGAGGCCTGGCAGGACGTGCTGCGCCTCGGTGAGAAGAACGGTTTCCGCAACTCCCAGGCGTCGGTCATCGCCCCGACCGGCACCATCGGTCTGGCGATGTCCTGCGACACCACCGGCCTGGAGCCCGACCTCGCCCTGGTCAAGTTCAAGAAGCTGGTCGGCGGCGGCTCGATGCAGATCGTCAACGGCACGGTTCCGCAGGCCCTGCGCCGCCTGGGCTACCAGGAGGAGCAGATCGAGGCGATCGTCGCCCACATCGCCGAGCACGGCAATGTCATCGACGCCCCGGGCCTCAAGCACGAGCACTACGAGGTGTTCGACTGCGCCATGGGCGAGCGCTCCATCTCCGCGATGGGCCACGTCCGCATGATGGCCGCGATCCAGCCGTGGATCTCCGGCGCCCTGTCCAAGACGGTCAACATGCCGGAGTCGGCGACCGTCGAGGAGGTCGAGGAGATCTACTTCGAGGCCTGGAAGCTGGGCGTCAAGGCGCTCGCCATCTACCGCGACAACTGCAAGGTCGGCCAGCCGCTCTCCGCCAAGACCAAGGAGAAGGAGAAGGCCGAGGTCACGGAGAAGGCCGAGGCGGCCATCCGCGAGACGGTCGAGAAGGTCATCGAGTACCGCCCGGTCCGCAAGCGTCTGCCCAAGGGCCGTCCCGGCATCACGACGTCCTTCACGGTCGGCGGCGCCGAGGGCTACATGACCGCCAACTCCTACCCGGACGACGGTCTCGGCGAGGTCTTCCTGAAGATGTCCAAGCAGGGCTCGACTCTCGCGGGCATGATGGACGCCTTCTCCATCGCGGTTTCCGTCGGCCTCCAGTACGGGGTGCCGCTGGAGACGTACGTCTCGAAGTTCACCAACATGCGCTTCGAGCCGGCCGGTATGACGGACGACCCGGACGTGCGGATGGCGCAGTCGATCGTCGACTACATCTTCCGCCGCCTGGCGCTGGACTTCCTGCCGTTCGAGACGCGCTCCGCCCTCGGCATCCACTCCGCCGAGGAGCGCCAGCGTCACCTGGAGACCGGTTCCTACGAGCCCTCCGAGGACGAGGTGGACGTCGAGGGCCTCGCCCAGTCGGCTCCGCGCGCCCAGGAGCTCAAGGCCGTCGCCACGCCGCGTGCCGAGGTCGAGGCGGCCAAGCCCGCCCCGAAGCAGGCCCACACCAGCGCCGAGCTGGTGGAGATGCAGCTGGGCATCCAGGCCGACGCCCCGCTGTGCTTCTCCTGCGGTACGAAGATGCAGCGGGCCGGCTCCTGCTACATCTGCGAGGGCTGCGGCTCGACCAGCGGTTGCAGCTGACGCCGGTACTGAACCAGCTGTCGAGGGCGGCGGAGCGTTTCACGGCTCCGCCGCCCTCGGCTTTTCGCTCCAATGCGAAAACTTGTTCCCCCGCAGGACGATCACCGGTTAGGCTCCTCCCGCGCACGACCGGCGCGAACGGCAGGGTGGGGAACGTGGGGGACATGGTCGACGATTTCGCCGACTCCAAAAAGACAACGAGCGAGCCCGGGAAGCCCGTGAACGTGGCGGCTCAGGTGATCGCCGCGATCGTGGTGGTCGGGGGCCTCGCAGGGCTTCTGTGGGCGCTGGACCTGGACTCGAAGGCGTCCGCCGACCGCGGGCCGGCGACCTGCACGGCCACGCACGGCAGCAAGCCGTCGAAGCCGGTCTCGGGCGCCCGGCTCTGCACGGCACTCAACCGCCCGGACCTGCCCGCGCTGCTCGGCACACCGGACGAGTACGCGGAGACCGCCGACGGCAACGAGAGCACGATCACCTCGGCCGACGGCACGAAAACCACCACCCCCGAGGCGGACGTCGACCTGAAGACGTACTCCCTGAGGCTTTCGGCATCCGACGACGATCTCGGCGTGGCCGACATGGCTGGTCTGCTGGGCACCGGTGCGGAGAAGAAGACGGTGCTCGGACATCCGGCGGTCGTCTACTCGGACCGGACCATCGCCCTGAGCTTCAACCTCGGAGGCGGCAAGGCCAAGAGTGGTCCTGGCGGCATCGCCCGCAGCCTGCTGGTCGCCCGGGACGCCAGGGACGGCGGCGGCTACTTCGAAGTCGCCCTCTGGCGCCAGGACTTCGGGACGCCCGACGACGCGGCCCTGTTCCGCGTCGCCGAGAAGGTGCTGCCGACGGTCCCGGGATGGGACGCCGGCTGACCCGACGTCAGGGCTGGTGCGCCCGGCCCATGTCCCGGGTGAATGCCGCCGGGTCGTCCTCGAATCCGTGGATCCCGGGACGAAACGTCCACTCGCCGGACTCGTCGCGTATGAACTCCCCGACTGTCGCCGCCATGGCCCCGAGGACGTCGCCGAAGTCGTACTCGGCCAGGACGGTGTAGCCCTCCCGGATGCGCAGCCCCGGGTTGATCACGCCGACGAAGGTGCGGTGCGCCGAGCGCTGCTGGATGACGACGCCGACCACCACGCGCGCGTACCGCTCGCTGAGCCGGTCCAGCTCCAGCGTCATGACCTCGTCCCAGCCGAAGCCCTTGCCGTCCTTGCTGTCCCGGTTGAGGTAGATCGTGCCGTCCGGGGAACGGCTGTCGAAGTGCACCACGTAGGCGGGATCGCCGTATGCGTCGCCCGCCGGATAGGTGGCGGCGACGATGTCGAGATCGGTGTCCGCCTGTCCCGCCGGACTGGGGTCCCACTTGAGCGCGACCTCGACCTTGCGGATCCCCTTGTTGATGCCGGTCACCGGACCTCCCCTTCCCCGTCTCCCCGTGTGCCCCTGTCCGGCCCGAACTGCGCGACGGACTGGGCCTGTTGTCCATCCTGCCACGCGCGCGTGGAGGTGTGCGCCGGAGCTGTCCACCGGAGCGTGACCGGCGCCACGCTCCGTGGCCTTACCATGGCGCGGTGCTGGTCAAGTGGATTCGCTGCACCGTGGTGGACCGCCGCGGCTTCGAGCGGGGGCAGCGAAAGTGGGCGGGGCTTCTGGGGGAGCCGGGGTTTCGGGGACAAGGTGGTGGCTGGAGCCGGGGACGCACAGGAGTGGCCCACATCTTCACCTTCTGGGAGAGCCGTGCCTTCTACGACTCCTTCATGGCCCGTTCCCATGATCGGCTTGCGGCGGCCCAGTCGGGCACCTTCAAGGATGCCCAGGTCAAGCTTTTCGACTACCGCTTCGACGTGAAGACCGGCTTCGAGCCGCGCTTCACGGACGCGGACCTGCTGCGGGTCGCCCTCTGCCGGGTGCACGAGGAACGGGCCGAGCACTTCACGCTGATGCAGGAGAAGGTCTGGAACCCCGCCATGGCCGGCTCTCCCGGCATGATCCGGGGTCTGTTCGGCGAGGCACCGGGTCACGAGTTCCTGGTGCTGTCCATGTGGCGATCGGCTGCCGAACACGGCAAGTACCGCACGGAGCGCGTGGAGCGGCTCGCCCTGCGGGCCCAGACGGAGGCTGACGTGGCGGCGCTCACGGGCGACATCATTGAGCTGGAACCGACCTGGACGGTCTGACGCGTTCGGTTTGGAAACTGGACGCTTTACTTGAGCGGCTTGGTGTGGCCAGTGGTGCAGGAAGTGTGTGACCTACGCCGTATGGAGGCCATACGAGTGCTCGATCAGCCGTCACTCGATCTAGGGTTTTGGCATGGTACGACCACGGCGCATCGTCCTTGTCCGGCACGGAGAGTCAACGGGCAATGTTGATGACACCGTTTACGAGCGGGAGCCCGATCATGCGCTGGCGCTGACCGAGCGGGGCTGGCAGCAGGCCGAGGAGACCGGCAAGCGGTTGCGCGAGGTCTTCGGCCGTGAGCGCGTCAGCGTGTACGTGTCGCCGTACCGCCGCACGCATGAGACCCTGCGCGCCTTCCATCTCGATCCCGAGCTCATACGGGTGCGGGAGGAACCCCGGCTGCGCGAACAGGACTGGGGAAACTGGCAGGACCGCGACGACGTGCGCCTCCAGAAGGCCTACCGGGATGCGTACGGTCACTTCTTCTACCGCTTCGCCCAGGGGGAGTCCGGTGCCGACGTGTATGACCGGGTCGGCGGCTTCCTGGAGAGCCTGTACCGCAGCTTCGAGGCCCCCGACCATCCGTCCAACGTGCTGCTGGTGACCCACGGCCTGGCCATGCGGCTGTTCTGCATGCGCTGGTTCCACTGGACGGTCGCGGAATTCGAGTCGCTGTCGAATCCGGGGAACGCGGAGATGCGGATGCTCGTTCTCGGGGACGACGGCAAGTACGTGCTCGACCGGCCTTTCGAACGCTGGCGAGAACCGGAACCGTACGGGATCACCGGATAGAGTGGCAGAGCGATGACCCCTGACTCCTCTTCCGACGGGCGCCTGGACCGCGCCGTGGCCAGCCTGCGTGGACTGGCGGTGGGGGATGCACTGGGCTCGCAGTTCTTCGTACCGGTGAACTATCCGCTGCTGAAGCGTCGCGAGCTGCCGCCGGGCCCCTGGCAGTGGACCGACGACACGGAGATGGCCTGTTCCGTGGTCGCGGTCCTGGCCGCCCACCATCGCATCGACCAGGACGCCCTGGCGCTTTCCTTCGCCCACCACCACGACTTCGACCGGGGGTACGGTCCCGCGGTCAATCGTCTGCTGCGGCTGGTTCGAGAGGGCGGGGACTGGCGCGAGCTGGCCGCCGAGCTCTTCAAGGGACAGGGTTCCTGGGGCAACGGAGCGGCCATGCGGATCGCCCCGCTGGGCGCCTGGTACGCGGACGACCCGGAACAGGCGACGCATCAGGCGGAGATCTCCGCGTACCCCACGCACCAGCACCGCGAGGCCGTCGTCGGTTCCATGGCGGTTGCGGCGGCCGCCGCGCTGGTCGCCGCCCCCGGCGGTCCGCCGAGCCCGGAGGCACTCCTCGACGGAGTCGTCGCACTCGTCCCGAAGAGCGCCGTCAGTGCGGGCCTGCGGCGCGCACGGGACATGCTCGACTACGCCGACGCGGGCACCGTCGCGGCCGTACTGGGCTGCGGACGGCGTACGTCCGCCCATGACACCGTGCCCTTCGCGCTCTGGTCGGCCGCGCGGGCCCTCGCCGACTTCGAGAAGGCGTTCTGGGCGACCGCGCAGGTCGGTGGTGACGTGGACACCACATGCGCCATCGTGGGCGGGGTGCTCGCCGCCGGGAAGGCCGGCCTGCCGCCTGCCGAGTGGGCACGGCGGACGGAGGCGCTGCCGGACTGGGTGCCGACCGTCCGGACACCGTCGGTTTGAAGCCTCCGCGGCCCGCGTAGCCTGCCCGGAGACGCCGCCGGAAACTCTCTGTGCTCGCCGGGAACTCTGCGTGACCGCACGGCCGTTGTTGTGACGTAAGCCGTGTGCCGCAGGAGCGGGTGTACTGCACCTGACGTGCGAAAGGTCCGGGGGTGGTCGTGCAGTTCGTGCTCGTGTGGGCGGTGCTTTCACCCCTGATCTTGCTGTGCCCCGCGGGGCGTGTGCTGAGGGCCGGACCGGCGACCTCGCCGTCGGCCCTGGCGAGTGCTGCCAGGTCGCTCTTGCGGACCCGGATCACGAACCGTCGCGTCCGGTGGTGTTCCGACCTGCGTTGTCAGGTTCCGATCGGCGCCGACGGGGTGACGTCATACGGTGAGGGGTACCTGCCCGCGTCCCGGTTTCCGCGGCTCGGGGCGCCGCACGACGCCCGTGGGCCGATGCTCCCTGTGGTGGACGGGGCGGTTCGGTCACGGGCGCCATGATCGGGGGCCGTCGGGGGTTATACGGCCGGGGCGCCGCCCGCGCCGCTGAGGGCCTCCAGATCGCTCTTGCGGACGCGTATGACGACACCGGCGACGGCGAGCGCGAGGACGGCCATGGCTGCGGCCGGGATGAAGGCCGAGGAGATGCCGTGTGCGAGGACTTCGTGGCTCCACGGGGCCGGCAGCTGGTGGGTCTTGGCGAACGCGGCCTTCTGCTCGGGTGAGGCCTTGGCCATGAACGACGCGGCCTGCTTGGTCGCCTCGTCGCGGCTGGCCGAGCCGAAGACAGTGGTCAGGATGGACAGACCGAGTGAACCGCCCACCTGCTGGGTCGCATTGAGCAGGGCGGAGGCCGCGCCCGCGTCGTGTGGGGCGACGCCGGAGACGGCGGTCACGGTGACGGTGACGAAGTTGAGCCCCATGCCGAAGCCGAAGATCAGCATCGGGCCGAGCACTCCGCCGACGTACGAGCTACCCGAGTCGATCAGCGACTGCCAGGCCAGGCCGATGGCGACGAGAGTGGCGCCGGTGATCAGGAACGGCTTGGGGCCGAATGTCGGCAGCAGCCGCTGCGATATCCCCGCGCCCAAGGCGATGACGACGGTGACGGGCAGGAAGGCGAGGCCGGCACGGATGGGGGAGTAGCTCAGCACGTTCTGTACGAAGAGCACGATGTAGAAGAACATGCCGAACATCGCCGCGGCGAGGCTGATCATGATCACGTACGTGCCTGAGCGGTTGCGGTCGGCGAACATCCGCAGCGGGGTGATCGGTTCCTTGGCGCGGGTCTCCACGAGCATGAAGGCGGCGAGGAGCACCACGGCCGCGCCGAACGCGCCGAGGGTGAGCGAATCCCGCCAGCCGTCGGATGCCGCCCTGATGAACCCGTAGACCAGGGCGACCATACCGAGCGTCGAAGTGGCCGCTCCGGTGAGGTCGAAGCGCCCGGGGTGTCGCTCGGACTCGTTGATGTAGCGCGGTGCGAGCGCCGCGATGAGGATGCCGATGGGTACGTTGACGAAGAGCACCCAGCGCCAGTTGAGCCACTCGGTGAGGAGTCCGCCGGCCAGGAGGCCGAGGGCGCCGCCGCCTGCGGAGACGGCCGCGAAGATACCGAACGCCCTGTTGCGTTCCGGGCCTTCGGGGAAGGTCGTGGTGATGAGCGCGAGGGAGGTGGGCGATGCGATCGCGCCGCCCATGCCCTGCAGGACCCGTGCGGCCAGCAACTGCCAGGGTTCCTGGGCGAGTCCGCCGAGCAGCGACGCGACGGTGAAGAGCAGGATGCCGGTGATGAAGACCCGGCGGCGGCCGAGGATGTCACCGGCCCGGCCGCCCAGCAGGAGAAGGCCGCCGAAGGTGAGCGTGTAGGCGCTGACCACCCAGGTCAGGTTGGTGGTGGAGAAGTTCAGGGCGGTCTGGATGTGCGGCAGGGCGATGTTGACGATGGTGGCGTCGAGCACCACCATCAGCTGGCACGCAGCGATGACCGTGAGCGCGATGCCGGGGTGCGACGAGCGTGAGGCCGGACCTGGCGGTGCTGGCGCGGGTGGCTGCGTCTGTATCTGATCGTGCGTCACAGAAGGTCCCCCAGAGGCGAAGTAGTGAACGTATGCGTTCACTAACTGGGACGATAGCGAGTCGGCCTCAGTGAACACAAGCGTTCTTTGAGGGGGTTGCCCCTGGAGGGCGGCTGCAGGTTGACAGGGTCGGTGTATCCGGGTGGGGGTGCGGCATGGTGAGGCGGCGGAGGGCGTGATGGCAGGGAGCTGAGGAGTGGCGTTTCGAGATGACGACCATCCATGCTCCTGGGGAAGACATGCGAAGTCTTGCCATCGAGATGCGTACCTTCTTGGAGTCGGACCCGCCGTAGTGAGCGGAGGCAGTTCGTCGGTCGCCTATGGGCGGCACAAGGCGCCAAGTTGTCGATGGGTGATCAGACAGCAGGCGAGTCTGAGGAACGCTTCGTGGATGTCGGCCCGCCGTTCCCAGCGCGCGTGACCAACTCGGCCCGCCGATCCGGAGTCAGCGCCACCGTGACCGGGCTGACCGTGCTGGTCTTCCCTCTCGGCGTGGGTTCGGCCGGCCCCGCGGGTGGGTGGCTCGCCCACTGTTACGGCGCCCGACGAGTCCCCGTCTTCGGCGCCTGCCTCACTGCTGTCCGCCTGCTCCTGCTCGCTCGGCTGGGCGACGGCTGGTCACCACCCGACGTGGCCTGGCAGCCGTCGCCGGTATGGGCCTGAACGGCGGCCCCGCCCAGGCCCTCGTCAGAGGCGCTGCCCCGGCGACGGCGGCCTGGGACCTGGCCGGTTCGGCAGGCGGGGCGCGGGCCGGGCCGGCACGGGCCGCGGGTGCCGCCTTTCTCGCCGTACGCCTGCTCGCCCTGCCCGCCCGCGCTCCGGCCGCCCGGGTGCATGTGTGGAATCACCGGCTGGGCGTCCCTCCACCACGACGCCCGCCCGCAGACGCCGGTCATCGAAGCCGTGACCGCCGTCCTCGCCCCGCGCGGCCCCGACGCGGGCGGCGTCCGGCTCGTCGAGCACCCCGAGATCAGCCACCGGAGGCCGGCCTTCATCGACCTCGAAGGCAGCGCCCAGCCGATGCCCGACTGGCCCGGCGCGCCGACCGCCGCGCTCGGTTGCGGCGGCGAGGACCTCGCCGAGCACCTGGACGGCATGTTCGCCTTCGTCGTCTGGGACCAGCGGGCGCAGTGTGCCGGGCCGTGGTCCACGGCGGCCCGGCCTTCGCCTCCGAGCCAAGGAGCTGTTCGCCCACCCGGAGGTACGGCCCAGGGTGGATGCGGACGGACTCCGGGAGGCGTACGGTCGCGGGCCGCGCGTGAAGCCCTGCCGCAGCCCATGGCATTTCGCTGGGCACGGCCCACGACGTCAGGATGCGGCTGCTGCGAGGGGAGGAACTCATGGCGTGGGCAAGTCCCTCATGAGCCACTGGACGCGCTGGAACGCGGACGGCACAGGGGAGCGCGCGGTGGAGACGCCGGCGGAGGTTGAGGGGATTCAGGCCGTTCCGGTGCCTGAACCGTCGAAAGAGCCGCCGTTGCCTGAGATGCTGGTCGAGGGCGTGGTCGACCCTCGCTTGTTCCACCCGGGCGCCGGCGATGTTGAGGACGGTGAAACACGCGATGGAACCGTCGCGTCGAGTACCACCATGAGTCGGCAGGCCGCGAGGACTGCGAGCGCAATGCCGGGATGCCCCTCCCGGCGAGCCGCACCCGGCTTCTGCTCCTTGATCAACTGAGAGGTCGTCATCATGGGTCCCCCGCAAAGGCGTCAGTGAACGCAAGCGTTCACTTGAATTGGCCTCACGTGGCGAATCCCCCGTTGCTGCCACCTGGCGCTCTCCCGCCGCCCGAAAACTCCGCTCCCCCTGCTCGCTGGAGATACACAGATGGTTACTTCGCGCTGGACGGCCGCCCCCGCTCAGGCGGCCTCCCTCCGTCGGCGCGGCGCCGTGCTCGAACGCGCGATCCTCGATGCCGCCCTGGAACAGCTCAGCACGGTCGGCTGGAACGGCCTCACCATGGAGGGCGTCGCCGCCGGCGCCCAGACCGGCAAGGCCGCCGTCTACCGGCGCTGGCCGTCCAAGGAGGACCTCGTCGCTGACGCCCTGCAAGCCGGGCTTCCGCGCATGGAGGAAGCGCCCGACCTGGGTAGCGTGCGTGAAGATCTGCTCGCGCTGTGCCGGCAGGCGCGTGAGGCGATGTTCTCGCGACCGGGTTTCGCGGTCCGCTCCGTGATTCACGAATGCGACCCGATTCAGGCGGAGCGCTTCCATGGCGTGATCTTCGACGGGATCGTGGAGCCCACCATCAAACTGCTTCGCGAGGTCATCACCCGTGGAATAGAGCGGAATGAGGTGCGGCCCGACGCGGCGAACAGCTATGTCTTCGATGCCATTCCGGCCATGATGATGTACCGCTCCAAGCTACGCGGAAGCGAATGGGGCGATCGTGATCTCGAGGAGATGATCGACCAGTTGATGGTTCCGCTGCTGCGACCGGGCGTCGGCTGAGTGCGGGGAGCCGCCGTCCTGAAGCGGGAGTGGGAGCCGGGTGTCGCCGGGTGATCCGCGGGGCGTACGCTGAGAGCGCCATGCCGTACGAACCACCTACTCACACCGTCGAGCGCTCCCTTCGCGCCACGACCGGAGCGAAGATCATTGCCGGTGTCGACGAGGTGGGGCGCGGTGCGTGGGCCGGCCCCGTCACCGTCTGCGCGGCGGTCACGGGACTGCGTCGGCCTCCCGAGGGCCTCACCGACTCCAAGCTGCTCACCGTCAAGCGGCGCACCGTCCTTGCCGTGGAACTGCGGAAGTGGGTGACCTCGTACGCGCTGGGGCACGCCTCGCCGGAGGAGATCGACGAACTGGGCATGACCGCGGCACTGCGCCTGGCGGCGGGGCGCGCCCTGGAAGCTCTGCCGGTCCGTCCCGACGCGGTGATCCTCGACGGCAAGCACAACTATCTGGGCTCGCCCTGGCAGGTCCGTACGGTCATCAAAGGCGACCAGTCATGTGTGGCGGTCGCGGCGGCCTCGGTGATCGCCAAGGTTCAGCGTGACAAAATGATGGCCGAACTGGGTATCGACCATGCAGACTTCGGTTTTGCGGACAACGCCGGGTATCCGTCGCCCGTGCACAAGGCCGCACTGGCGGAGCGGGGGCCCACCCCGTACCACCGGTTGTCGTGGGCGTATCTTGATGCGCTGCCCCAGTGGCGGCATCTCAAGAAGGTCCGCAGTTGGGCGGACGGAGGCGTTCCGGAAATCGAGGGTCAGCTCGGCTTCGACTTCTGACGAATCCGCTCGCGCTCATGTGCCACCCGCCGACGCGAGCCGCACCAACGTTTGATAAATATCAGCCCATGCCTCTCATTCCCGAGGAGCCTCAGATTCACGAGAGTGCCCAGGGTCCCCGCGCCACGCCGGCCAGCGGCCGCACCGCGCCGACCCCCCGTCCCGTACCCGGTCCCCGTCCCGCGGCTCCGCCGCGTCCCGGTCGTCCTGGTCCGCTCCGGCCCACGCCGCCGGTGCAGCGCGCGTCGCGTGACGTGGCCGTGGCTGAGTCCGGACCCTCGGTCCCGGCCGCCCCTGCCACCGTCACTGCTTCGGCGACTCCGCAGATCCAGCTGATCCCGGCCTCGGCGGAGGGCGCACTCGACGCCGCCGAGGAGGCCGTGGACCTGCTTCTGGACTCGGGTCGTGCCCCCGGCGAGGTACTGGTGATCACCACCGGTGAACAGCACCCGTGGGCCGCCCACGAGCTGTCCTTCGGTGAAGCCTCCTACTGGGCGCAGCACGACGCGGGCGACGACGTCTTCTACACGGACGCCTCGGTCGCCGGTCGCGCCGCCGCGCGCCCCGTGGTCGTGGTTGCCGTCAACGGCGGCTCCGACGCAACAGCCGCCTCCGCCCTGCCGCTGGCCCTCACCCGGGCCGGGGCCCTGCTGATCGTCTGCGGCGACCCGCAGCAGATCAACTCGGTGCTGGGCGCGGGCGTCTGAGTCTGTTCCGGTACGCCCACGGCGCCACCGGAGCGACGAGGACGCCGCTGTGGCGGCATCGGCACAGCGGGCGTTTCGGCGTGCATAGATACGGCCGGGACGCCCGGTGCGCGCGCTTCGTCCTGTGGTGTGACGGGCGAGGGGCAGCGCCGACGCGCTGGGCGGGCGTCCGGCGTTCTTGCGGCGAACGTCTCCCGGAGCATCCGCCGGTGACCGCTCGGAGTGCCGACGGGTGGCCTTGACCGGCGTGTGCAACTCCCCGCGGGTGCTGCGCAGCCGGCGCGCGAAGGAAGCATGCTGGTCGGTCGGGCGGGACCCGTCGGTGTCTCAGCGGGCCGCGGCGCGGCGCAGGACCTCCGAGGCGGCACCACCGGTGCGGGGCAGCGGAGGCGGCGCCTCGGACATGCCGAAGGGCTCCGGCGAGGAGTCCGCGTTGGGGCGGCGCCCGCCACGGCCCTCACCGAGCACCTGCCAGCCGTCCCGGGTCAGCGTGATGTACGCCCCGCAGCGCAGCCCGTGCAGTGTGCACGCGTCACGCAGGCCCCACATCCATGCGCCGTCCTCCTCGGTCCAACGCGCGTCGCCCTCACGGCAGTAGAGCAGCACCGCGGTGCGCACCGGTGTGCGCCGCCGCAGGTCGTGCGGGATGACCCGGCGAAGCTGCGCAAGCAGCGTGTTGCGAAACATCCAGCCGTCGGCGGGAGCCGGACGGCGGGTGAACGAGGCGCTCGCGCACAGGCGTTCGTCCGGGTCGAGGACGGCCACCACCGCGGTCGTGGGCCTTGGGTGATGCCGGGAATGGAGTCCGCTGACGACCTCTCGGGGATTGCGCAGCAGAGGAATTCCGGCGGCGGCCCACTCCGCGGGTTCGAGCATGCGGGTGAGAGGGTTGGCGGATGCGGCGGACAGGTCGGCAGACGTCGACGTGGATGCCGCCGAGGACGGAGCGAATCCGAAGGTCACGGTCCTCCCTTCGGCTACGCGCCCACACTGCGGGCGGGGTCATGTTCAGGGGAGCGCACGCCGCAGCAGAGCCCTACCGGACCACGGGCGAGCCGTGCGGGGAGCGGAGTTCAATTCTTCCTGCCGAACTTGGATGCGGCAACGAGCAATTGGGGCCACTGACCGAAACGCGGTGGTGTGCGGTTTATATCCCTACCCAGTACGTTGCGTCACGACGCATGCGCCGACCGTTCACGTCGAGTTGGCGCACCGTTGGGGTGAGGGGTTCGAGGCATGGCTGCCGAGCCGGGTGCGGTGCCGCGGTCAGCCTTGGACGGCCAGGACGAGTGGCAACACCCCCTGCGCACCGGTACGGCGGAGCAGGCGGGCCGCGACCGCGAGCGTTCAGCCGGTCTCGGTGAAGTCGTCCACGAGGAGCACCGGGCCCGCGGCCTCGGCGAGAGCGGAAGCGAGGGCGGCCGGCACGGTCGGCGTGCCGGCCAGTGCCGTCGCAGCGGCCGCAAGTGCAGAGGGGCGCTGGGTAAGGGCCCACACGCTGCTTCACAGCGACCTGGATGTCGATTTCGAAGGCAACGGCACCTGGGAGTTCGTTGTCGATGTCTTCGACGCGCCGATCCCGCTGGCGGAATCGGAAGAGGCTGCCGTCCTCGCTTGTTGTTTGTCGCGGAGCGAGATGATTCCCCGCGCGGACCGCACCTTGCGTCTGCCTGGGCCATGGGAGGCAGCGACCTCTCTCGTCTCGGTGTCGCGTTGGTCCCTGGCCCGCGCCCGCTGGCTGGGGCCCGGCGGACCACCAGTGGCGCTGGGCGGATTCGCGGATTGTCAGTGGCGTCGGGTTGCATGGGGGCATGGACAACTTGGAGCTCCGTGCTGAAGCCGATGCCATCCTCGCTGAGCTCGTCGGTGATCCAAGCCGTGCGGCGCGGCTGCGGGAAGATCAGTGGCAGGCGGTGGCGGCCTTGGTCGAGGAGCGTCGGCGTGCCCTGGTGGTGCAGCGCACCGGGTGGGGAAAGTCGGCTGTGTACTTCGTCGCTACCGCGCTGCTGCGTCGGCGTGGCGCCGGCCCGACGGTGATCATCTCGCCGTTGCTGGCGTTGATGCGTAACCAGGTGGAGTCGGCCGGGCGGGCCGGTATTCAGGCGCGCACGATCAACTCGGCGAATCCGGAGGAGTGGGACACCATCTACGGGGAGGTCGAGCGTGGCGAGACCGACGTTCTCCTTGTGAGTCCGGAACGCCTCAATTCCGTGGATTTTCGCGATCAGGTGCTGCCCAAACTTGCGGCCACGACCGGTCTGCTTGTGGTCGACGAGGCGCACTGTATCTCTGACTGGGGTCACGATTTCCGTCCTGATTACCGCCGGCTGCGCACGATGTTGGCGGAGCTGCCGGAGGGCGTGCCGGTACTGGCCACTACGGCGACCGCCAACGCGCGGGTGACCGCGGATGTGGCCGAGCAACTGGGCACGGGTGGTGGGGACGCTCTGGTGCTGCGGGGACCGCTCGACCGGGAAAGCCTGCGATTGGGGGTGCTGGAGTTGCCGGATGCCGCGCATCGACTGGCGTGGCTGGGGGACCGGCTGGGGGATCTGCCGGGTTCGGGGATCATCTACACGCTGACGGTTGCGGCGGCGGAGGAGGTCGCGGCGTTCCTGCGGCAGCGCGGGTATCCGGTGGCTTCTTACACGGGGAAGACGGAGAACGCCGACCGGTTGCAGGCGGAGGAGGATCTGCTGGGCAACCGGGTCAAGGCGCTGGTTGCCACGTCTGCGCTGGGGATGGGCTTCGACAAGCCGGATCTGGGGTTCGTGGTGCACCTGGGGTCGCCCTCGTCCCCGATCGCGTACTACCAGCAGGTGGGGCGTGCGGGGCGTGGTGTGGATCATGCGGATGTGCTGCTGCTGCCCGGGCGGGAGGACGAGGCGATCTGGGCGTACTTCGCCTCGGTGGGCTTCCCGCCCGAGGCGCAGGTCAGACGCACCCTGGCGGTACTGGAGGAGGCGGGTCGTCCGCTGTCGTTGCCGGCGCTGGAGCCGTTGGTGGATCTTCGACGCTCGCGCCTGGAGGCGATGCTGAAGGTCCTGGACGTGGACGGGGCGGTCAAGCGCGTGAAGGGCGGTTGGGCCGCCACTGGGCAGCCGTGGGAGTACGACGCGGAACGGTACGCCTGGGTGGCGAAGCAGCGAGAGGCGGAGCAGCAGGCCATGCGGGACTACGTGGCGTCCACGGAGTGCCGGATGGAGTTCTTGCAGCGGCAGCTCGACGACGAGAAGGCGGTCCCCTGCGGCCGCTGCGACAACTGTGCCGGGCCTTGGCTGGAGGCGGCCGTCTCTCCCGCAGCCCTGGCGGCGGCGATGGGCGAGCTGGACCGCCCGGGGGCCGAGGTTGAGCCCCGCAAGATGTGGCCGACCGGCCTCGCCGCGGTCGGCATGAACCTCAAGGGGCGTATCCCCGCAGGCCAGCAGGCGTTCACCGGGCGCGCGTTGGGCAGGCTGTCGGACATTGGCTGGGGCAACCGCCTGCGGCCCCTTCTGTCGGCGCAGGCTGTGGATGGGCCGGTACCCGACGACGTGCTGGGCGCTGTCGTGACGGTTCTGGCCGACTGGGCGCGTTCGCCGGGCGGGTGGGCCAGCGGCTCCGCTGATGCGCTGGCGCGGCCGGTGGGAATTGTCGCCATGCCGTCCCGTACCCGCCCGCAGCTGGTCGCCTCACTGGCTGAGGGCGTGGCCCGGGTCGGCAGGCTCCCGCTACTGGGCGGCCTGGCCTACACTCCGCAGTCCGATAAGCATGCGGTGCACCGCAGCAATTCTGCCCAGCGGCTGCGCGCCCTGGCTGCCTCGTTCGCTGTGCCCGACGAACTCGCCGCCGCGCTGGCCGTCACCCCCGGCCCGATCCTGCTCGTCGACGACTACACCGACTCCGGCTGGACTCTGGCCGTAGGCGCACGCCTCCTGCGTCAGGCCGGTGCCGATCAGGTGCTCCCGCTGGTCCTTGCCCTGGCCGGGTAGGCATCTGTGCCTGAACCAAGCATTGGCCTACCTGCGGCGCATGATGACGCCATCACTTCAATAGACGAGCGGGGAAGATACGGGGGGCGCCGACAGGCTTCATCGGCCCGTCGTCGACAGCACGGAGGCAGCGCACCGCTGACCGGCGTAAACAGCTCTGCGCTCGGCGTGGGCGACATCGCCGGCCCGGGAATGGTCCGGATCTTGAACGTTGAGTTCCCTCGGACAGTGTTGTCACCCGACGTCTGGCCATCGGGCGAAACCGCCCGGTATGACGGAGCTGGCATGCTGCTTGCGTAGATCCTGACCGTGAAGGACGCCGCCGATTACCTCGGCCTCTCACCCCACACCCGCTATGTTGCGCCACCTACGGCAGGGCCCGCCGAGCTTCCGCATGGGCCCCCGCGGTCGCGTCATGTGCCGGGTGGAGCGGTGACCCGTCCCCGAAACTACTGCAACTCCTACAACTCCTACGTGTGGAAGCCCGCTCTGGCCACAGCGGGCGTGATCGGCCCACTGGACGAGGGCCACCACCGACGGTACTCGCGTCTGGGAGCCGTCCCGGGAACACGGCTTCCACGCCCTGCGCCACTTCTACGCCTCCGAGGAACTGGAAGCCGGACAATCGATTGTCTCCCTGGCCGCCGGCTGGGCACTCCGCCCCCGGGTTCACACTGCGGAAGTACTCCCACTTCCTGCCCAGTGCCGGAGCCCGGGGCACCGCCGCCATCGACGCGATCTTCGCGTAGCCGCCGCTGGTCGGCAGAGCCCGTGGAACGCGCTCGTAGATGTCCCGCCCGGAAGGGACCAGCCAACGCGGTGACCTCCCACGATGAGGCGGATTTGGGCGCCGACCTGAGCGCATGGTCTTTCAGTTGTTCCATGTGTCATCCGCCGGGGCCGCGTGCCCGTCGCCAGATCAGGAGGGTTCCGGTCCCTGCGACTGATGTGGCACTGAGGAGTCCTGGTCCGGGCAGCAGCGCGCCCGCCGGTCGTACGCCATCTGGTGCGCCCGGATCTGGTCTGTGTTGGCGACGGTCCAGGCGTGCAACCGGTTGAACGGTTCCCTCAGAGATTCGCCGAGTGGAGTGAGGGAGTACTCGACCCCGACCGGTGAGGTCGGCAGCACCCGGCGAGTGATCATCCCGTTGCGCTCCAGGCGACGAAGGGTCTGGGTCAGGACCCGGTGGGTCACTCCGTCGATGTGGCGCTTGATCTCATTGAACCGCCTCGGCTCTTCGAGGACCGTCATGACGGTCATCGACCACTTGTCGCTGATCTGGTCGATGATGGCGCGGCAGGTGCTGTCGGGGCTGTGGACGGGGCGTTCGGTGGTCATGGTCCCCCTCGATACTCATGGGGCGCAGCAGCCGCCTTGAGAGGGACATGAATCATCCCGGGCGGCGCGTAGTGCGCACGATGCACCCTGGTCAGGTGGTGCATGTGATGTGTTCATGATGTTGTCGTGACAAAAGGCTGTCAATAAGGGGTGGCACCCCGGGTGACCGGGCCCGGCGGGTGCGCACGGGTCACGCGACGGCCGGCAGCTCGTCCGGCAGAGCGAACAGCAGGTCGTACAGCGGCCGGCCGGTACCGTGCCAGATGGACAGCGCGTAGACACTGATCGGGAAGTGGATCCAGCGCGGCGGCGCCCACACCGTTCCGCGCACGATGCTCCCCTGGTTGCCGGTGTCGAGGCTCGACGGCACGTCCCCGGAAGCGACGAGCAGGTCCCAGCCCCGCCTCGGGACGGCGAAGTCCGTCTCGGAGAGCTCCCCGTGCAGACTCGCGCGCAGGATCGTCGTCGCCGCGATGTCGAGGGTCAGCGCACCGTCGACCAGGACGCGGTCGACCTCGAACCCGGTGCCTGCCAGCCAGGTGCACAGGTGGTCGACCGCCGCGTCGAGCAGGTCAGCGGTGGCACGCCCGGTGCGCACGGCGCGGCACAACAACGCCTGGTAGTGCACCTCTTCGGGCACGATGGCCCGGTTGCCCATGACCGTCTTCAGCATCGCGATGTCCAGGGAGGACGGGTCCCGGTAGACGGCGGAGACATCGCGCGCCACGGCACGCATGAACGGGTCGGCACAGTCGTCCAGCAGGAATGACCACAGCTGCCGGCACAGGTCGACCATGCGGACGCCCGTGGTCGTATGGAGGACGCGGAGCGCGCAGCGCAGCAGGATCTTCTGGAACAGCGTCATGGACACCCGGAACTCCATGCCCCGCACCCACTCGTCGGCGGTCATGCACCCGTGCTCCACGACCACGTCGGCGACGAGTTCGGGATTGGTGATGTCGGCGGGCATCCAGCGCGTCCTCAACGCGTGTTCGTCCCGGAAGGAGTCGCGCGAGTACTCGGTGTTGTTCAGCAGCAGCAACGGATAGATCACCGGAGATCCGCCCGCGGTCAGCACCTCCTCGATGCCGTTGAGGTACTTGTCGAACGTCTCCCCGGGCAGGCCCCAGATGAGGTCGGTGTAGGTGGGCACGTCCAGTTCGCGGAAGCGCGACAGCAGCCGGCGGTAGTGGTCGGTGCGGATGTTGGCGCGGTTGGCGATCTTCAGCACGTCCGCGTCGAAGGACTGCGCGGACAGTGTGATCGCACCGGTCAGATCGGCGGCGTGCAGCATGCTCGCGATCTCCACGATGCGCTCGTTGCCGTTCTTCGCCCAGTTGGTGCTGACGATCAGCCGCTTGCCGTAGCGTCGGCTGAGTTCCACGATGTGCTCGGCGATCTGCCGGTCGCGGGGGAGGATGCCGAAGTTCGCGTCCGCGATGAACAACGTCGCGTCCATGGGCATCAGCCGGATCAGCCGGTCCAGCTCGGCAAAGATCCGCTCCAGGTCGAACTGGCGGACCTTGGAGTTGGTCGCGCCTCCCCAGTAGCAGAAGGCGCACCCGTACGGGCAGCCCCGGTTGGTCTCGTAGACGATCATGGACGAGCCGGTGATCTCCTCGTCCGAGTACACGGGGGTCAGAATCGGCGAGACGACCTGGTCGAGGTCGGTGATGCGGTCCGCGTCCGGGTTGGTGACGACGGCGCCGTCGCGCCAGTGGCTGATACCGGGGATCGCGGCGAGGTCCCCGTCGGCCAGGAAGGCGTGCAGCAGGTCGCGGAAGCGCAGTTCGCCCTCGCCGTGCACCAGCACGTCCAGCCAGGGCGCCTCGGCGAACAGCGGCTCCTGCTGGTAGCTGACATCGTTGCCGCCGACGACGACACGGCAGTCCGGCCAGCGCTCCTTCACCTGACGGGCCAGCTCCAGGGACTGGGCGCGGTTCCAGAAGAACACCGTCAGTGCGACGACGAACGGCTCGTCCCAGGTGTCGAGCAGTTCCTTCGTCGCCTGCTCCCCGCCGCTCTGTTCGCGCACGCTGATCCGGAAGTCGCAGGCCGCGTCGAGTACGGGGTCGGCGATCGCGGCCGCCTTGAGGTAGCCGAGGGTGACGCTGTACCGGACCCCCTGCATCGCGGTGAACTCGACGAGTTGGACGGATTTCCGCCTGTCGGGCACCAGCGGCTGCGCGCCGGTATGGGCGACGTCGGTCGTCTCGATGGCGGAGGTCATAGTCACACATCCAAATAAATCGGGCAGGACGAATATTTCGGACGCCCAAGCGACCCTCGCGCGCCCGTTGAGACCGCACACAACACAACATCGACTGCACGTGCCCGAGGCGCGGCTTCGCGCGTGCGGAGGAAGGAGTCGTCCCCGCCGGTCCGTCCCGTCCGTCCGGCCGGCCCGCACCGCCGCCCGGCCGGGTCGCGGTCGGGCGTTCCGGTCCGGGGAACTTCGGCTTCGCTTTGCGGTGCCGTTCCTCCGACGCAAGGCCACGGTCAATGGCCGCCAATTGCCGCCAACATTTCCAGTGGCGTGCATTGGCGTCAATAACGCACCCCAGGCACCGTAAGTATCCCCGAGGATACCCGGGCCAGATTTGAGCTTTATTTGAGCTTCGTAAAAATGTCGAAGCGTAATTGACGGCCCCAGTGCCCCCATGTAGCGTCAGCGCCGAAACACCTGGTGGCGTGCCGACAGGCCCCAGTGTTCGGGCAGTGAGCCTCCGGAATTCATCCGGCGGATACATGGAGTGTGGTATCGATGCGCTTCGGGCTTTCTTTTCTTCCCGACTGTACGTCGGATATGAAATCTCCGCAGACCTATTTCAGTGACGCGCTCGAGTTGTCGGTCCAGGCGGAGGCGGGTGGCCTTGATTCGGTCAAGATGACCGAGCACTATCTCCATCACTACGGCGGTTACTGCCCCAGTCCGCTGGGTTTCCTGTCCGCGGTGGCCGCTCGGACGAGCTCGGTCAGGTTGATCACCGGATGCGTCCTGCCGGTCTTCCACCATCCGATCCAGTTGGCGGCGGAAGCCGCGCAGGTGGACGCGATCAGCGGTGGCCGGCTCGACGTGGGGTTCGCCCGGGCGTACCTGCCGGACGAGTTCGACGCGCTGGGCGTGGAGATGGACGAGAGCGTCGACCGGTTCCGGGAGACGATCCGCGCGGTGCGGCGGATCTGGACCGAGGAGAAGGTCAGCGAGCAGACGCCGTTCTTCTCCTACCGGGACGTGACCGGACTGCCGCGGCCCACCCAGCAGCCGCACCCGCCGATGTGGGGGGCCGCGGTGCGCACACCGGACAGCTTCAGCTGGCTGGGCACGGAGGGGCTCGGGCTGCTGATCACGCCGATGATCTCGCCGCACGAGTTCCGCGCCCAACTGACCCTCTACCGCGACGCCTTCCAGACGGCGCACAGTGATTCGGAACTGCGGCCCCGGGTCTCGGCCAGCCTGCCGCTGGTGGTCGCCGAGACCGACGAGCGCGCGGCCGAGATCGCGGAGACCTACCTGCGTCGTTACCTCGACGTATGGGCGGAAGCAGTGAGCCCCTGGGACAGGCGGGAGTCCTCGGCCTACCGCGGCTACTCCGGGTTCGGCTGGATGCTGCGCGGCATGCAGCCCAAGAAGCTCTACACCGAAGGCGGTGCGATCGTCGGATCGCCGGCCACGGTCATCGACCGCATCCGCGCCTTCAACGAGGACATCGGCGGCGTCGACCAGATCCTGTGGCAGGTCGATTTCGGCGCGATGCCGCTCCCCGAAGCTCGGCAGACCCTGGAGCTCTTCTGCGACCAGGTTCTGCCGGAGGTGAAAGCACTCTGACCGTCGGTGCCGGTCCCGATCGGAACCGCATCGGCCGTACGCCGGAAGGAGGTGAAAGACATGGAGGGATTCGACGAGCTGGTGCTGGATGACAGCGCTTTCGAGCTGGTGGACCTGGGCGAGGTGGTGCCCGAGTCGGTGACGGCCGGCTACGGCCTCACGGAGCTGTCCGCTTCCGGCGGCGCCAGCAGCTGCTGCTGCTGCTGCCCCTGCTGCTCCTGCACCTGATCGGGGGCCTGCCCCGACAGCTGTGCTCCGCACGAGACAGGCGAGGGAGGTGAAAGACATGGAGGACTTCGACAGCCTGGTGCTGGACGACAGCGCTTTCGAGCTGGTGGACCTGGGTGAGGTGGTGCCCGCGTCTGTGACGGCCGGTTACGGCCTGACGGAGCTGTCCGCGTCAAAGGGCCAGAGCAGTTGCTGCTGCTGTTGCCCGTGCTGCTCCTGCACCTGATCGGGCGCTGAATTCTCGGCACATGTGCTCTAGCCGGTGCGTGTTCACCAAAAGGGACCGGGTGGCTCTCGGCCCTTCCTGCTGCCCAGTTCTCAATGAATTTGCAAAGAAGCGGTGGTCATGGGAGTCGATGTGGAGCGGATACGGCCACGACTGCGCGGTGACGTCTACGTCATGCGCGTTCCGGAGGGTGCGTACATCCGCAGCAACCTGGGCGGGTCAATACTCAAGGGCGCGTCGACGTACGAATTCATCCAGCGGATCGCGCCGATGCTCGACGGCACCAGGACACTCGGCGAGCTGTGCGCCGCCGTGCCGGAATCCAGCCGTAGCGCGCTGGCGAAACTGATTATGCTTCTGCAGGGCAAGGGATACGTAAAAAATGTGCTGGACGACCGTCCGCACACCCTGTCCGGCGAGCTGGCCACCACCTACGCGGCCAACATCTCCTTCATCGAGTACTTCACCGATTCGCCGGAATTGCGTTTCGAGACCTACCGCAACAGCTCCCTCGTGCTGACCGGATCCGGTCCGCTGCTGCAGGCCCTGGTCAACTCGCAGTTGCGCGCCGGTGTGCGTACGGTACGGCTCGCACCGTTCGCCGAGTCGCCCTTCGACCGCGACCGCGTCGCCGAGCACCTGGCCGCGTCCCGTGAACGGGACCCGGAACAGCGGATCGACTGTCTGGAGGCCGACAGCCGGCGGCTCGACCAGGTGACTGCGGACGCCACCATGGTGCTGCACGTCGCCGACCGCCCCATGATCGAACGTGCCCGGCTGCTGCCCGCAGCCGCCGTCGCCGCGGGTGCCGCGTTCGCGCAGGCGGTGGTGGCGGGTGACGAGGCGTGGGTCGGCCCGGTGATCGGCAAGGACGACGACGCCGGCGCGTGGGATTCGGCGTGGCGTCGACTGTCCGCACTCACAGCGGACCTGACCGGCGCGGATCTGCGGGACCACCCCGAGATGGTCCCGAGCGAGTTCCTGCGCGGACCCACCGTCGCGCTGGTCGCCAACCAGCTGTGCTTCGCGGCGTTCCGCCATCTCACCGGAATCGACGAGGGCAGTGGGGCCGGTCACCTCGTCCGGTTCGACCTGGAGACGCTGGAGACCTCGCAGCACGCGTTCCTGCCGCACCCGCTCGCCCGGCCCGTGGTTCCCGACGACCCGGCGCGGCTGACCGCCCTGGCCGCCACGGCGCCCGTCGACGACGAGGAACTGGCCCGGCGCGCGGTGGACTTCGTCGACCCGCGGACCGGTGTGTTCGCCGAGGTCACCGAGCGCGACTACGAGCAACTGCCACTGTTTGTCAGCGAGGTCGTGGTCTCCGACCCGGTCGGCCTGGCCGGTGGCCCCTTCCCGGTCCACGGTTGCGGCGAGACCGTGGTCGAGTCGCGCCAGCGGGCCGTCCGGCACGCGTTCGAGCGCTACGCGGCCGTCATGGCCGACTCCCGCAAGGGCGACCGGTTGTACGGCCTGGACGTGCTGACCGGTGAACGGGTCGCGGTCGACGCTGCGGAGGTCTTCCCCGCACGGACCGTTGCCTCCGGTCAGGATTGGCCCGACGCCGTGCGCGCCGCGGTGGTGGCGGCGGCCAACGACCGCGTCGCGGAGGCACTTTCGACCGCCGCCGGACCACTGCCGCGGCTGGACCCGGACACCGCGGAGCTGACCCCGCGCGGTGAGCGCTATCTGAAGCTGCTGGGGATCGTCGAGCAGTCCTTCGAGGTCCACGATCTGTCCGGCCTGCTCGGATTGCCCACGTTCGCGTTCACCACCCCGACCGGCACCGTCGCGTACGTCAGCGACCTGGAGGCGGGCGTGGCGCTGGAGCAGGGACTGGAGCGGACCCTGCTCGCCTACCAGGCCCGGGCCACGGACCAGCCCGGTTACGCGCCGGTGCCCGTGCCCGAGCTGCCCGTGGCCCTGCGCGGGCCGGCCGCCGAGGATGCGGCCGGGGCGCGGCCCCGTTCGGCGACCCTGGAAGAGGTCGTGGCCGGGCTGACGCGGGAAGGCGGCCGGGTGGTCGCGGTCCCGCTGGACCACGATGCCTCGGTGGCCCGGGCCTGTCCATTCGTGGTGCGTGCTGTGGTCGTCCATGGTTGACCAGCCGCAGGTGCTCCGCGAACCACATCAGGTGGTCATCGGACCGTGGGCGCCGGGCTGCCCGGAGTGCCTGCGCACGCGTCGTGCCGCGTCGGCCTCCACCGAACGCGCCGCCGAGATGGCAGCGGTGGCGCCGGACCGGGAGCTGCCGAGCTTCCTGGCCGACACCGTCGCCGGGCTGGCCGCGGCCCGGCCCGGGGCCCAGCGGTTCTGGATCGTCGACACGGCCACGCTCGCGCTGTCCCGCCACGGTTTCCTCAACGATCCTCACTGTCCGGCGTGTTCGGTGTTGCCGGCCGACACCGAGCAGGCGGCGAGGCCCGTCCGGGAGGCGCGGCCGAAGCTGTCGCCGGAGTCGAGCCGCGTCCGCCCCCTGGACCAGGCCGCACTCCGGGCGGCCTACGTCGACGAGCAGAGCGGCCTGATCCCTTCGGTCACCTCCTACACACAGCACGCCTTTCCGTTCACCGGGGCCGTCATGGCCGTACCCGGTTCCCCGATGGAGCCGGCCGGTTACGGCCGCACCCGGGACTTCGCCTCCGCGTGGTCCATCGCGGTGGCCGAGTCGCTCGAACGGCTCGCCGCGTACGCGCCCGCCAGGCGGACGGGCGTCAGGGCCTGCTACGCCGACGTGGCCGCTGCCGCGATCGATCCGCGCTCGCTCGGCCTGTATCCCGACGACCGGTTCCTGACCCCGGACTTCCCCTACCGGCCGTTCACCGAGGACGCGGTGACCGACTGGGTGTGGGGGTACTCCTTCGGCCGCGGCCGGCCGGTGCTGGTGCCGGAGAGCTTCGTCTACCACCGGTCGCCGATGCCCGCCGGTGAGCGCAGGTTCGCCTGCGAGATCTCCAGCGGTTTCGCGCTCGGGGGCTGCTACGAGGAGGCCGTGCTGCACGGCGTCCTCGAGGTCGCCGAACGCGACGCGTTCCTGTTGGCCTGGTACAGGCAGATTCCCCTGCCCCGCATCGACCTCGCCACGGTGCCCGATCGCCGTATCCCGCTGGTGGCCGAGCGCATCGAGCGCCAGGGGTACCGGGTGCACGTTTTCGACTCCACTCGGGAGCACGGGATCCCGTCGTTCTGGACGCTGGCCGAGGACGTCACCGGGACCGGCCGGCCCAGGGCCGTGTCGACCGGCGGCAGCGGACTGCACCCGGCCGAGGCGATCCTGGCCGCGCTGCACGAGCTGAGCCAGACCGTCGAGTACGTGACGATCCTCGCGCTCGACCCGGGCTGGAGCGAGCGCGCCCGGCATCTGGCCGACCACCCGGACGAGGTCGTGTCGATGGCCGACCACCTGCTCTGCGCGGCCGATCCGGACACCTTCGACCGCTACGCGTTCCTGCTCGACGACCCGGTGACATCGACCTGGCAGCGGGGACTCGAACGCTGGCAGTGGCCGGTCAACACCGACATCGGCGCGGATCTCGACGAGTCCGTCCGGCGCTTCGCGGCGGCGGCCATGGACGTCGTCGCCGTCGACACCACCTCCATGGAACAGACAGCTGGAGGCTTCACATGCGTCAAGGTGATGGCACCGGGGTCGGTGCCGATGACCTTCGGACACACGGCCCGGCGGGTGACCGGGCTGCCCAGGCTGCCCGAGGTGCGCAACCCGCACCCGCATCCCTTCCCGTGACCGGGGCGGCCGTGAGCGAGGAAGCCGTGATCGGGCACGAAGCCCGCGTGGGCCGGGAGTTCCTGCGGGTCAGCCTGGAGGACCTCGCCGAGGCGATGGAGACCCGGCAGTCGGAGTACGCCAACCCGGACGAGCCGCTGAAGTTCAAGATCTACCGGGGTCTGCCCCGGCGCCCGCTGACGACCAGGGTGCCCAGGCGGCTGACGGAGGTCGAGGCGCTCGACGAGCAGGCGCTCTCCACGCTGCTGCGCTACGGCTACGGCATCTCCCGGCAGGAGTTCGACACCAACGGCACCTGGCCCTACCACCGGATGGTCGCGTCGGCGCGCTGCCTGTTCGCCGTCCAGCTGTACGTGTGCCTGCCCGAGGGCGTCCACCACTACGACGCCCCGCACCACTCGCTGGTGCGGCTGCGCGCCGGGGACCACCGGGAGCTGCTGGCCAGGGCGACCGGAAGCACGGGGGCGCCGCCTCAGGCCGTATTCGTGCTCTCAGGACTGTTCTCCAAGGCCGCCTACATCTACCGCGACTACGCCTACCGGCTGTGCACCCAGGAGGCCGGTCTGCTCACCGGGAACCTCGACCTGGTGGCGCAGTCCATGGGCCTGCGGGCCCACGTGCACCACCAGTTCGTCGACGAGCCGGTCAACAAGCTGCTCGGGCTCGACCCCGACGAGGAGCCGGCGCTCGTGGTCCTGCCGCTGCACCTCGCCGGTGCCGACCCCGGAATCCGGCGCCGGGAGGTGGTGGAGACGGCGGCGGCACTGGCCGGGACCATCGACCCGATAGAGCCGGACGTGGTCCGCAGCGGACTGCGGGTCGCGCAGGCGTGTCCGACGCTGACGGCGGTCAACCGCGCGTCCCTCCGCACCGACACCGGGGGTTTCGCGACGGCCGAACCGGCCGAGCCCGCGCTGCCCGCCGCCGAACCCCTGGCCCTGCCCGGGACGGCGGCTGAGGAAGTGGACCTCGCGGAGGTGCTGCGCGCCCGCGATTCCGGTCCCGGGATCTTCCGGCCGATCGCCTCGCAGATCGACGGAGCCGAACTGTGGGCACGGCTGGCCAGGGTCCGCACCGGGGTCAGCAGCGATGCCGTCCCGGCGGGTGCGCCGGTGCCGGTGGAGATCTACCTGACCGTCGGTGACCTCATCGGCATACCCGCGGGCTGCTACCGGCTCGACCAGGGCACCGGCGCGCTGCACCCGGTCCGCCCGGCGACCCCCGATACGAGGCAGGGCGGCACGGACGCCCTCACCTCGATCGAACGCGTCACCATCCCCGGACCCGTCTTCCGGAACATGAACGCCGTCGTCCATCTCGTCGTCGACCGCGACTGGGCGTTCGACACCTTCGGTGACCGCGGCTACCGGGTGCTCAACCAGGAGGCCGGGCTGCTCGCGCACCGCGTGTGCGTCGCGGCCGCCGCGCAGGGAGTCTCCGCCCGGATCGTCAACGCCTACCACGCCGACGGAGTGCGCGCGGCCCTCGGACTCACCGAACAACGCCACGCCCCGGTCTTCCAGATCCTGCTGGCCAGGACCGGGCCGGGCGGTCGCGTGATCGTGCCCGTCGAACCGGAGGGGGCCCAGTGATGGACAGGTCGCAGGAAGCCGGCCCCGAGCCGGAGCGGTACATGCTCGCCCCGGCCGCCGTGGTCCGCCTCGCCGGCAGCCCGCTCGCCGCGCTGGAAGGACTGCGCTGCGCGCAGAGCTGGCGCACCGCCACCCGCCTGGTGCCGCTGCGCGCCGAGATCGCCGCAGCGGCCGGCGAGCTCTCGGACCTGTTGCACGCGGCGGTCGGCGCCACCGGCGACGGCGAACTCAAGGCCAGGCTCGTCGCGGTGCGCAGGGCCGTGCACCGCGGCCGGCGCGTCGGCCCGGCACGGCTGGCCGGCCTCCCAGCCGAACTGGTCGGCCCGGTACGGGAATGGACGGCGCGGCTCGACGAACGCGACCGCCTGCTCGCGGCACTGCCGGAGCAGCTCGAACAGGACTGGGCCGCGAGCTACGAGTCCCTGCTCGCCGCGGCCCGGCTGCCCGCCTTCCAGCTCGGTCTCGTACACGCCAACCCGGACATGTTCCTGGCCCTGCGGAAGTGGTTCGACACCGGTCGCGCGCCGCAGCGCCAGACCGTGCTGCGCCTGGCGCAGTACCTGGCCCGTTCCGCGGCGAAGACCAGCCCGTACTCCACGTTCACCAGCAGCGGCCTGGCCGCCTGGGGCCGGGCCGAGGACCTCGTTCAGCCGGCCGGGGGGCAGCTCACCGCCGTGACCGCGACCGAGGCAAGCGTCGGATCACTGCACCGGATCGCTCGCGCGGTCTGCGAACGCCCCGAGCTGGTCGGCGGCTGCCGGATCCGGATCAACCCCAGCGCCACGGCCTTGGACGGCGCCCTGCTGTTCCTGGGCCGTCGGCCCGGCGAGTACGTGCACACCCTCGCGCTCACCCCGACCCTGCGCCGGGTGCTGGAACTGACCACGCACCAGAGCACGTTCGACGACCTGCGCGGCGAGCTTCTGGCCCTGGCGGCCGACGGACACCAGGTCGACGTGTTCCTGCGTCGGCTGGTGACGCTGGGCCTGCTGGAACTGGTCCCGCCGCTCGCCGACCAGTCCGCGGACCCGGTCGCCGACCTGCGTGCCTGGCTGCAGCAGCACCGGCAGCCCGGCCTGGAACGGCTGGACCGGACCCTGCTGGGGGTGGCCGAGTCCCTGGCGAGCTACCCGGCGGTCACCGAGCCCGGCGACCGCGTCGCCGTCCGCGACGCCGTCGTCCGGGGGCTGGACACGGCGCTGCGCGAGGTCGGCGACCACGCCCACGCCCACAGCCCGAAGATGGCCCAGGAGTTCGCCCGGTACAGCTTCTACGAGAACGCCGTGCACCCCGGAACGACGGCCGTGCTGGACCGGGAGGGCTGGCGGCCGATGCTGGACGACCTCGACGCGGTGCGCACACTGCTCGGCCTGATCGGTCCCGACCTGCCGTTCAAGCTCACCCTCAGCGAGATGTTCCGCAGCCGCTACCCGGCCGGCGCGCAGATCCCGCTGCTGGTGTTCTACCGGGACGTGCTGGCCGAGCAGTCCGCCGGCGCCGCCTCGGGCCCGGCCGGACAGGGGTCGCTCCTCGCGCACAGCCGGTTCGCCGCCGCGGACAGCCCGGTCGAGGCCGTGCGCGAGCTGCACCGCCTGCGCACCGCCGTCAAGCGGCTGCTGGGCGAGCCGAGGCCCGACGGGGACGGCGTGGTCCGCGTCGACCCCGAGGAGGTGCGCACGCTGGCCAAGGAATGGCCGGACTGGGCGCGCACACCGACGTCGCTCGCGGTCTACTGCCAGCTCGCCGACGCCGTGCGCGGGCCGGAACTGGTGGTCAACAGCATCGGTTGCGGCTTCGGCCGCGGCCGCAACCGGGTACGGCAGATCCTGGACGTGCTCGACCTGCACGCCGACGTCCCGGACGAACCGGGGCTGGCCGCGCACCGCGACGACGTGCTCTTCGCCGAGTTCGAGGCCGTGGCCCGCTCCGCCGTCAACGTCAGAAAGCCGGGCGTCCCGCTGGTCGTCGACTACCCCGGTGTCCGCAGCACGCGGGGGGACGACGACCGGGTACCGGTCAACGACCTCTACGTGCACAGCGGTGACGACGGGTTGCTCACGCTGGTGTCACGGCGGCTGGGCAGGCGGATCTGTCCGGTGCACCCGGGCCTCGGAGCCGACCGGCTGCTGCCGCCCGCCGCCCGCTTGATGATCGAGGCATTCGGCGAGTCCAACACCTGGTTCGGTGCGCACACCGAACTGAGGATGACCTCCGACCCACGGTCGGACGACGGCGTACGCCACCTGCCGCGGCTGATGGTGGGCAACGTGGTGCTGCGCCGCGCCATGTGGATGACCCGCGCGGACCGGCTGCCCCGGCGGGCCGATGCCGAGACCGCCCCGGCCTGGATGCTGAGAACGGCCGCCTGGCTGGCCGAACACGGCATCCCGGAGCGGTGTTTCGTCACCGTGCTCGACCCGGCCTTTCTCGGCCAGGGCGAGAACGGGCAGGGGCCGAGCAACGACACCAAACCGAACTACGTGGACTTCGCGAGCACGCTGCTGCTGCTCGGCCTGGAACGCCGACTCGCCGAACCCGACGCGATCGTGCAGATCAGCGAGATGCTGCCGGACCCCGGCCAGGTCCGCGGCGAGCACGTGGCGGAGTACATCGTGGAACTGAACGAGCCCGGAGTCACATATGTCTGAGCACAGTTGGGTCAGCGCCCACCTCTTCTACCACGGCGACCAGGACGCCGTGATCGTCGGTGCCGTCAAGCCCGTCGTCGAACGGCTGGGCCGAGCCGGGCTGGCCGACGGCTTCTTCTTCCTCCGCTACTGGGAGGGCGGCCCGCACGTCCGGCTGCGGGTGCGCACCCGCCCGGAGCAGGCCGAGGAGGTCCGCTCGGCCATCGAGGAGACGGTCGTGGAGTTCTACCGTACCTCGCCGTCGCAGTCCGAACTGACCGAGCAGGGCTACGCCGAGTCCGCCGCCGCACTCGCCGCGTTGGAGCAGATGACCGACTACGACACGGTGCTGCACCCGGACAACTCGGTCGCGTTCATCGACTACGTGCCCGAGACCTCGGTGTTCGGCACCGGCCGCGCACTGGAGGCCGTCGAGAAGCAGCTCATGGCTGCAAGCGCGCTGGCGGTCGAACTGATCACCCGCGGCCGGACCCCGGGACAGCGCGCCATGGACGCCTTCGCCATGATGGCCGCCAACCGTACGGTCTTCACCGGCATCCTGCCCGAACTCGCCTACCAGGCACGGTTCATGGTCGAGAGCGGCGGCTCGGCGGCCCAGCTGCTGGAATCGTCCGACTTCGAGCGGTACTTCGACGCCAACAAGGCCCAGCTGCGCGCCGGCCTGGAGACGGTGTGGGCGGCGACCAGGGGGGTGGCACTGCCGCACGCGTCGGTGGCGAGCAACTGGCTGAAGACCGTGCGGGAAGCCAACGACACCCTGGTCGAACTGGAGTTGCTGGGTCAGCTGGACGCCTACCCCGACTTCGAGGCTCCCGCCGATGTGCTGCAGCACATCAACCACCTCGTCCCGCAGCTGATCGTGGAACGGTGCATGCACCTGATGTGCAACCGGCTGGGCATCAGCCTGGCCCAGGAATCCCACCTGCGGCTGCTCCTGACCAGAACCGCCTTCGACCTGTGCGGCGTGTGACGCCATGAGCAACGAGGCGACCCGCTACCACGAGAACGTGCACACGCCGACCGAGGTGGCGAACCCGGACGCGTACCCGCCCCGGGTGGTCAAGAGCTACCCGGGCGCACCGCGGCACCCGCTGCCCTGGCCGCCCGAGAAGTCCGAGCACCGGCTCGGCAGGCAGCTCGCCGAGCTCGGAGGCATCACCCGGGCCCAGTGGCTGACCCCGCTGGACATGCTGCCGTTCACCGACAGCTTCGAGGCCATCCCGGACGACGATCCGCTGCAGTGGCTGGTGACCCGGCGTCCGACGCCGTCGGGGGGCGCCCGCTACAGCGCCGAGTGGTACGTGATCGCCGGGCCCGACTCGGAGGTGCCCGCCGGCGTCTACTACTACGACCCGGCCCGACACGACCTGGTGCGCCTGCGTTCGGGTGACCACCGCAGCTGGGCGGCGTCCCGGCCGGCCACGACGATCCTCGTCCAGACCAACGTGTTCTGGCGGCTGGCCGCCAAGTACGGCGAGATGTACTACCGCCTCGCCTGCCTGGAGGCCGGGATCCAGGTGGCCCAGGCGCTGGTGGTCGCCGCCGACGAGGACGCCACGGCCCGGCTGTGCTTCCCCGACGCCGACCTCACCGAGCTGCTGGGGCTCGACCCGCGCAGCGAGGGGGTGCACGCGGTCGTCGAGCTGGTCGCACCGGTGCCCGCCGCGTTCGAGGGTCCCGCGCTGTCCGCCTTCCCGCGCGCCTTCGCCGCACATGCGTCCGTGCTCACCGAGAGCCGCCCGGCCCAGCAGCCGCTGCCGTCCGCGTCCTCTCGGGAGACCGAACGGATCAGCCTGCCGCATGCGGAGGCGGACCTGCGGGCCGGAACGCGGAACCGTCGTGCGGCCATGCGCGGCTTCAGCGGCGAGACCATGCCGATCGGGACCCTGGCCACGATCCTCACCGCCTACGGCCGGCCGGTGCGCTGGGACCTCCCGGCGAACCTGGTCGAGTTCTACTGCGTCATCGCCGACGTGCCCGGGGTCCCGGACGGCGCCTACCGCTACCTGCCCGACGAGCACCAGCTGGAACCGGTCGGCGAGGGCGGCAACCCCCGCCAGGTGCTGCGCGAAGCCTCCCTTGCTGCGCTGACCCAGCAGGGCGCCCGCACGGCGAACGTATGGCTGCTGCCGGTGGGGGACGCCGAGGCGGCCGAGGAGCGGTTCGGTCCCCGCTGGTACCGCGTGCAGCAGGCGGCGGCCGGTGCCGCACTGCACCGGGCCTGCCTCGCCGCCGCGGCCGTCGAGGTGGCGGGCCGGATCCAGAACGACGTGCTCACGCACCTGCTGGACGGCCGGCTCGGCCTGGACGGGCGCAAGCGGAGCCTGCTGGTGGCGCAGTTCGGTACCGAGCACCCCGCCGGGCCGCGCCCCGAGTTCCGGCTGACCTGGTGAGAGGGAACGGCTCGTGAGCGACACCGTACTCGGCGACGGCCTGCTGGCCGACGCCATCGCCAGGCGCCCGCCGTCGATGCTGGTGGTGGCGCGCGACGGTTGGGACACCGGCGACTGGACCGCGGCGCAGGACCGGGGCGAGCCCTGGCTGCCGGTGTGGACCGAACTCGACCGGGCCGTGATCGGCCCGGTGGTCCGTCCCGGTGAGCCCGGCTGCGTCTGGTGCCTGCAGAAGTGGCGCTCCAGCGCGGCCAAACGGACGCCCTGGACGGCCGAACTGCGCGCGGACGAGCGGATCGCGGCCCAGCCGTCGGCCTGGCTGTCCGGCTTCGCCGCCGAGGCCGTGTGCGACGTGCTGCACTCGGGCGTCGCCGGGGACTGCTGCTGGTACCTCGACCTGCGCGACCTGTCGCTGACCCGGCACACGTTCCTCCCGGACCCGCTGTGCCAGGTCTGCGGCGCGCTGCCCGAGGACACGGCCGCACGAGCCGCGATCGTGCCCCTCGCCCGGCCCAAGCCCCGGGCCCGCTCCAGCAGGATCCGCGAACTCTCCGAGTCCCGGCTGACCGAGCTCTACGTGGACGCCGAGACCGGTGTGGTCGCCCCGCCCCGCGGCATGCGCGACTCGATGGTCCCGCTGACCGAAGCGGTCCTGGCCGAGTACGGGTACCGGGGCGAGGCCGGGTTCGGGCGCACCCGTGACTTCGCGTCGAGCCGGGCCACCGCGGTCGCCGAGGCACTGGAACGGCTCGGCGGCCAGTGGCCCTGGGGCAAGCGGACGACCGTGCGCGGCAGCTACGCGGAACTCGTCGAGGATGCGCTGGACCCGCGTACGCTCGGTCTTCTCGCCCCGGAGTGCTACCTGGAGCCGGACTGCCAGTACCAGCCGTTCACCGAGGACGCCGTGGTGTCCTGGGTGTGGGCGTACTCGTTCGGCCGGGCCCGGCCGGTGCTCGTGCCGGAGACCCACGCGTACTACCGGATGCAGCTCCAGCCGGGCACTCGGGCGGACAAGCCGTTCACCTTCGAGATCTCCAACGGCTGCGCGCTCGGCGGCTGCGTCGAGGAAGCGGTCCTGCACGGGATCCTGGAGGTCGTCGAGCGCGACGCGTTCCTGATGACCTGGTACGCCAGGCTGCCCGTGCCCGAGGTGGACCTCACCCGGGCACCGGATCCGCGCATCCGGCTCGTCGCGGAACGCATTGAACGCCAGGGCTACCGGGTGCGGGCCTTCGACATCACCCTGACCGAGGGGATCCGCGCGTTCTGGGTGCTCGCACAGGACACCACCGGAGACGAGACCCGGCCGAAGGTCGTCTGCACCAGCGGCTCGGCGCTTGACCCGGTCGCCGCCGTACTCACCGCCCTCGGCGAACTGGCGCCCATCGTGGAACAGGAGCTGACCAGGTACCCGGCCGAAGCCGAACGGGCCAGGCTGATGGCCGCCGACCCCGAGCTGGTCCGAATCATGACCGACCACGCGCTGTGCGCCGCGACACCGGAGGCGTTCGACCGGTTCTCCTTCCTGCTCGACGGAGACCGCATGACCGGCTGGGACGAGGTGATCGCCCGCAGCCCCTGGCCGCTCCACACCGACCTGCGGGACGACCTGACCGAGGCCGTCGACCGGATGCTCGCGGGCGGCATGGACGTCGTGGTCGTCGACCAGACCTCGCCCCTGCACCAAGCCGCCGACCTGCACTGCGTGAAGGTGATCGCGCCCGGCGCCCTGTCCATGACCTTCGGCCACCGCAACCGGCGGACCACCGGGCTGCCCCGGCTGCGGGAGGTGCCCCACCGGCTCGGCCACGCGCCGCGCCCGCTCACCGACACCGACCTCAACCCCCACCCCCACCCGTTCCCATGACCAGCCACGCCACCACCTTCGGAGTACGCGTCGCGGGCCTGCCCGCGGACGTGGTCGACCGGCTCGTCGACCACCGCCTGCGGCGCGAGCTGCTCGCGCTGGCCGGTACGGCGGCCGAGCTGACGGCCGCCGCCGCGGGACTGTCCGACCGCTGCCACGACGTGATCGGCGCGCTCGGCGACCCCGGGGCCAAACCCAGGCTGGTGGCACTGCGCCGCACCGTCCACCAGCAGCGTGATCCGGGCCGGCTGCTCGCCGACCCGCGGGTCGCCGCGTCTCTCGGTGACGAACTCGCCGCGGACATAGTCGAGTTCGGCCGCAGGCTGGGGCGCTATCGCAACGACCGTGCGCAGTTGCCGACCGTGCTGGTCGAGGCTTCCCGGTCCATCGACGCCGCCCTGCGCGAGACCAGCGCGGATCCCCGGTTCGACCAGGGCCTCGCCCATGCCAGCCCCACCCTGCACCAGGTGCTCGGGCGCAGGCCCGGCAGGCAGGAACTGATCCGGCTGGCCCTCTACGTCGCCCGCGCCGCCGTCAAGACCAGCCCGTTCAGCACGTTCACCGCCAGCGGCCTCGGCCGGTTCGTCCCGGACGGGCCGGCCCTGCGCTGGACCGCGACCGAGAGCGCGCGGTCGATCGTCGAACTCGACCTGTCGGTGCTAACCCCCCTGGCCGACCGGTCCTCCGGGGCGACCGTCCGGATCAACCCCAGCGCGCGGCTGGAGGGCGACACCGTCCGGTACCTCGGCCCGGCACCGGCGGAGGACCTCCTCACCCTGCCGCTGACACCGCCGCTGCGGCACTGCCTGCGGGCCGCCGCCGCTCGGCCGACAATCGCCGCGCTGGCGGCGGGCCTTTCCGCGCCGCCCGAGCAGGCGGCCGGATATGTGCGCTCACTCGTGGCGAGCGGACTGCTCCTGCTCCAACCGGACTTCGACGACCACGGCATCGATCCGCTGCGGCAGCTGGCCGAACGGGTTCCCGAACTGATCCCGGTCCGGCAGGAGTTGCGCGCGTACGGGAGCGCCAAGGGGGCCGACCGGGTCCTGGTCGGGGGGGCGCTCCACGAACGGCTGCGGGACGCCGGTATCAAGGGCAAGCTGCGGGACGTGGTGACCGAGCAGTCGGTGGTCCCCGGAGTCGTGGTCGAGGCGGGTCTGCCGTCCTGGCAGGACGCACTGGACGACCTGGCCCTCGCCTGCAGGCTGCTCGCGGTCTTCGATCACACGCTGCCGTTCAAACTTGCGGTCGCTGCGTTCATCCGCGAGCGCTTCGGCACGGAGGCGCCGGTGCCGTTCGACCGGTTCTACGCCGAACTCGTCCGCGACGGCCACGAGGCCAGGCGGCTGCACCCCGCCGCGGTCGCCTTCGACATGACCGGGCTGACCGCGACCCTGGCGGCCAGCCCGGTCGCGGAGGTGCGCCACCTGGTGGACCTGGTCGCCGAGGTCCGGCGCGCGTTGCCGGACCGGCGGCGGATCGAGCAGGTCCTCGACGCGCTGCCGGCCTGGGTGCGCCCGGTCGGCTCGGTCGCCGTGTACGCCCAGCGCGACGGCGAGGAGTTGGTCGTCAACGCGGTGAACTCCGGCTTCGGGCGGGCCCGTTCACAGGTGCACCGCCTGCTGCACTACGTCGAGGGCGACCCGCTCCCCGTCGATGCGGTGTACCCAGGCGCACCGGTGTACGCGGAGTTCACCCAGACCCTCGCCACCTCGCTCAACCAGCGCGAGGCGGCCCTGCCGTACCGGCTCGACTACCCGCCGCCCGCCCGGCTGACGGTCGACCTGGACGGCGACGGACTGCCGGCCCTGTCCGACGACGGCACGGTCGTCCGCCCGGTCCACGGCGGACTGTCCTACGAGCGGCAGCTCCCGCCGGTCATGGCGCTGCTGATCGAGGCGTTCGGCGAGAATCCCCAGCTGCTGCGCCCCGACCAGCCGCTGCAGCACGACGCGAGCGCCGGGAGCGGACAGGGCCGCGTCCTGCACGCGCCGCGGCTGAGCATCGGACAGGTGGTGCTCCGGCGGGCCACCTGGGTGGCGCAGCCGGGAACGCTCCCGCGCCGCGCGGCCGGCCACTCGGATGCGGACTTCCTGCTCACGCTGACGACCTGGCTGACCGGGCACGGCCTCCCACCGAGGTTCTTCGTGTCCGTGCTGCGGATGGGCACCGTCCCGGCCGGCTCGTTCGGGGGCGACCGCAGCCGCAAACCGATGTATGTCGACATCGGATCGCCGCCCCTCGTCCTGGCCTTCGAGCGGCTGGCCGGGGATCCGACCGCCGCGGCGGTGTTCCAGGAGGTCACACCGACGCCCGAGGCCGCGCTCCTCGACCACCGGGGCGTGCCGAGAGTGACCGAATACGTCATCGAGCTCAACTGCCGAGGAGACCAGGAATGACAGAGTCCGTGTGGCGCACCGTGAACGTGTTCCACCACGACGGCGACCGCACCGATCTGCTGCTCGACGCGGTACGCCCCTTCATCACGGCCGTGGCCCCTTCGGCGGCCAGGGTGTACTACCAGCCGCACTGGCGGCGCGGGCCGCATGTGCGTATCCCGATCCAGGCGAGCGCCGAGGTCTTCGACGAGGTCGTCGCACCGGCCGTGGCCGACGTGCTGGAGCCGTACCTGCGGGCGCACCCGTCGACCGTCCTCCTCGACGAGCAGGCAGCTCACGCCGAGCACGTCCGGCTGGCCGAGGTGGAGTGCGAACGCGGGCCGCTGACCCCCTGGGCGCCCGACAACACCGTCGAGACCGAGCCCTACGACCGGCGCGAGCACGTGCTCGGCGGACCGGCCGCGGCGGACCTGCTCGCCGACTACTACGTCGACACCAACGACCTCGTGTTCGACATCCTCGACTGGATCCGTGGCGGGGGCTCGAAGATGGCGCTCGCGGTGGACCTGTTCATCGGGGCGGCGAACCGCTTCCTCCCGCCGGTGACCTACGGCTACATGTCCTACCGGGGACACGCCGACGCCTTCCTGGCCAAGATGCCCGACGGCCTGCGCGCCCGCTTCGACCAGGTCTACGAGGCCAACGCCGGGACCTTCCGGCAGCGGGTCGCCGAGATCACCGCGGCGGCGGACTACCACGACGTCGTCCCGTTCAGCGACTTGTTCGACACCCTGCTCCGCTTTCGCAACCGCGCCAACGAGCTGATCGGGACAGGCGAGTTGGCGCTCAACACCGACATGAACCGCCAGCCGGAAGCCTGGGGTTCGACCTGGAGCGCCTGGTCGGACCGCAGCGAGTTCCACCGGGTCCTCGGCGGCCACCGGACGGCGGCCGACCAACTGGGCGGCTGGAACACCTTCCAGCAGTACCGGGTGGTCCTCAACTGGCTCTACCTCAACATGTACCGGCTCGGCATCGGCGAGATGGAGCGCAACCTGATCTGCCACGTCGTCTCCCGCGCCGTCGAGGACGTACACGGAGTGACCGCGATGGACCGGATCGAAGACCTGATTGGTTTCGTCGACAGCGGGGGCCGGCTGTGACCGGCCCCCGAACCCGAGGAAGGACGAACCCGTGACCCACGCCGTCACCGTCAGTGAACTCGTCAAGCGCTACCACCCGCACGCACCGGCGGCCGTGGACGGTCTGAGCTTCACGGTCGAGCGGGGCGAGGTCTTCGGCCTGCTCGGCCCGAACGGGGCCGGCAAGTCCACCACCGTCGGTGTGCTGACCACCCGGATACGGCCGACGTCCGGCCGGTGCCTGGTCTTCGGCACGGACGTGGTGGCCCGGCCGGCCGCTGCCAAGCGGCTGCTCGCCGTGGTACCGCAACGCCAGAACCTGGACCGCTCCCTCGACGTGCGGCAGAACCTGCTCTTCCACGCGCGCTACCACGGCGTCGGCAAGGACGAACGGACCGGCCGCGCCGAGGAGTTGCTCGACCTGATGGGGCTCACCGAGCAGGCCGGCCAACGGGTCGAGCGGCTCTCCGGCGGCCAGGCGCAGCGGGTCGTCATCGCACGGGCCCTGATGCACGCGCCCGAGGTGCTGTTCCTCGACGAGCCGTCGACCGGCCTGGATCCCCAGTCGCGGCTGTTCCTGCACGAGCGCATCCGCGAACTGCGCGGCCGCGGCGTCACCGTGGTGCTCACCACCCACGACATGGACGAGGCCGAGAGCATGTCCGACCGCATCGGCATCGTCGACCACGGCAGGCTCCTCGCGCTGGACACGCCGCGCGCGCTGACCGGCGCACTCCAGGGCGGCACCACGATCACCGCACAGGTCCGCGGTGCGCAGGTGCCGAGCGCCGAAATCCTCGCCGCGCTGACGGATCTGCCCGGGGCCGGCACCGTCGAGCACGATGCGCAGGGAGGGTCCGGGAGCGGCGACAGCCAGTACTTCCGGGTGCGGACCGAGAAGGACCCGTCAGTCCTGCTGCCGGACGTCCTGCGCACCATCGTCGACCGCGGGGTCGAGCTGGTCGATCTTTCGATCGCCCGGCCGAGCCTCCAGGACGTGTTCATCAGTCTGACCGGAAGGGAACTGCGGTGACCACCGTGAGCGAAAGCGCGGAGGCCGTCGAGGCCGCCCGATCCGCCGAGGCCGTCGGCCGGCGACCGCGTCACGACGCCGCTTCCGTGACGCGCACCTTCCTGGCGGTGCTGTGGCGCGATGTGTACACCACCACCCGTCGGCCGACCGCGTTCCTGCTGCAGGTGATCGTCCAGCCGCTGCTGCTGTTCTTCGTCTTCGGCAAGGTGCTCGGCGAGGCCGGCTACACCAGGGGTGACTTCGGCGCGACCCTGCTGCCCGGCGTCATGGCGCTCAACGCGCTGCTGGTCTCCCTGGAGAACACCGCGATGCCGCTGATCATGGACTTCTCGTGGTCCGGCGAGATCGAGGACAGGCTGCTCGCACCGCTGCCGGGAGAGCTGGTCGCCGTCGCCAAGATGGTGTTCGGAACACTGTGCGGCCTGTTCGCCGGGCTGGTCATGGCGCCGGTCGGGTTCCTCGTGCTGGGCGGTGCCGGCTGGCCGCTCACTGCCTGGCCGGGCGCGCTGCTGATCCTGTTGCTCGGCTCGGCGACCGGTGCCGGCCTCGGCCTCACGCTGGGCACGATCGTGTCGCCGGACCGCATCGGTGTCACCTTCTCGCTCGTCATGGCCCCGCTGACGTTCACGGGGTCCGTCCAGTACCCCTGGTCGTCCCTCGGTCACCTGAGGTGGTTCCAGGTGATCTCCGCGATCAACCCGCTGACGTACGTGAGCGAAGGACTGCGAGCCGCGGCACTGCCCGGTCCTCCGTCGTCGATCCCGCTGTGGACGGACGCACTGGTGCTGCTGTTCGCCATGGCGGTCACCGCGGTGACCGGCATCAGAGGATTCATGTCCCGGGCGCTCGGCTGAGACGACCTCAAGAAGAAGTTCCAGAAGAAGAGGAAGAAGGAGCACGACAGATGAACAAGAACCTCAGGACCGCCGCACCGATGGTCTTCGCGGCCCTCGTCGTCACCGGCTTCATGATCAGCCCCACGATGGGGGTCGGTGTCTGTGTGGTGGGCGGAATGCTGCTCGGAACCCTCTACGCGACCACCAACGGACGTAACCGGGGCCGCGATTGACGGCCAGCCTTCAGAGCCAGCCGCGGGTCCGCGCCACCCGGGCCGCCTCGGTCCGGTTGCGCGCGCCCAGCTTGGCCATGGCACTGGAGAGGTAGTTGCGGACGGTCCCCTCGGCAAGGCACAGGCGCGCCGCGATCTCGGCGTTGCCCGCCCCTTCCGCGACCGCGCGCAGCAGCTCACGTTCCCGCTCCGTCAACGGATCGGCCGCGTCCCACGCGGCCACCGCCAGCTCCGGCGAGACCACCCGCTCGCCCGCGTGCACCCGGCGCAGGGCCGCTGCCAGCTCACCGATCGGCGCGTCCTTGAGCACATACCCGGCCACCCCCGCGTCGACCGCGCGCCGCAGGTAGCCACTGCGCGCGAACGTGGTCACGATCAGCACTCGGGTGGGGTCACCCAGACGGTTCAGCTCCACGGCCAGGTCGAGACCCGTACGGCCGGGCATCTCGATGTCGGTCACCAGCACATCCGGCCGGTGCTCGCGCACCGCGGCCAGCGCGTCGTCGCCGTCGGTCGCGGTCGCCACCACCGTGATGTCCGCCTGCAGGTCCAGCAGGGACGCGAACGCGCCCAGCACCATGCCCTGGTCCTCGGCCAGCACCACCCGGATCATCAGGCCGCCTCCACCGGCACCGTGATGACCAGCGTCGTGCCGGCGGAGCCGGAGCGCTGCACCGAGCCCCCGAGTTTCATGATCCGCTCCCGGAGCCCGGTCAGTCCGGTGCCCTCCGGGGCGTCGCCGCCGATCCCGTCGTCCGCGATCACCAACCGCACCCGTTCCCCGTCCGTATCCAGTCCGATGCGGCAGCTGGAGGCCCGCGCGTGCCGGGTCACGTTGGTCACCGCCTCGCGCAGCGCCAGCCCCAGCTCGTGCTCGGTCGTCGCGACCAGGCCCGGCTCGCCGTCGACGTTCACCTGCAAAGTCACCCCGGTCCCGGCCAGCGTACGCCGTGCCACCTCCAGCTCCGCCCGGACGCTGGTCCGCCGCCAGCCGGTGACCGTGCTGCGCACCGCGCTCAGCGCCTCCCGTGCGTTGCGCTCGATCTCCTCGGACTCGGCGCGCGCCCGTTCGGGATCGGCGAGCACCAGCTCCTTGGTCAACTGCGCGCGCATCACCACCGCGGTCAGCGAATGCCCGAGCAGGTCGTGGAGGTCACGCGCGATGCGTTCGCGTTCCGCCAGGGTCGCGAGCAGTTCGACCTGGTCGTTACGGAGCCGCTGGTTCTCCAGCTCCTGCCTCCGGTCGCGCTGCCTGAGTTCGAGCAGCCCGATCACCCAGATCATGACGAGCGCTGAACCGAAACCCAGCAGCCGGTAGGACACCGGTACCTGTGACAGCAGTGCCGTGACGCAGTCCAGCACGGTCAGGCCGGCGAACCAGCGCCGCGCGACCCGCCACGGCAGCGAGTTGCCCGCGGCGGCCGCGGCATAGATGAACAGCACGCTGGCGGCGGCGTTGAACGGCGTGGCCAGCGCGCCGAGCACGGCCATCGGGACCACCGACGCCCAGACGCTCCACGCGGACCGGCTCCGCAGCAGGGCGATCGCGTACAGCAGGACCGTGGCCGCGCACACCACGATCGCCAGCGGCCACTCCCACCACGCGGGATCCGGGGAGAAGTACGGCTGCGCCGGCAGGAACACCAGGTAGCCGAGGTAGATCCACTCCCAGGTCCGCAGCCGCTCGGCCACGGACCCGGCAGCCGTACCGTCGAAGCCGCTCATGTCCACGTCCTGCCCATGTCGGCACGGCCTCAGATCCGCGCGTGCCGGTAGGACGCCGCCGCCACACCGGCCGCCACAACTGTGGTGACCACCAAGGCGAGCACGTGGAGCAGGGAAGTGCCCTGACCAAGCTGGGCGAGCCCGAGCTGGGCGAGGTGGTACGTGGGCAGGAACTCGGCGATGTCCCGGACGACCGAGGGCAGCAGCCGGATCGGCATCCACAGCCCGGACAGCACCGCCAGCGGGAAGAGCACCGCATTGAGCAGCGCGCTCGCCGCGCTCGTGCGGAACCGGAAACCGACCGCCACGCTGAACAGCGTGAACGGGACACTGCCCAACAGCAGCACCAGCGCCACCCGCAACAGCGCCCAGGGCGAGGCGTGGAGCGTGCCGAAGGCCGCGGCCGCCGCCCCCATCAGCACCAGCACGCCCACGCCGTACAGGAGCGCGGCGGTGGCCTTGGCAGTGAGGCTGATCCAGATCGGTACGGCGGACACCCGCTTCATGCGCAGCCAGCCCAGGTCCCTGTCCTGCGCGACCCCGATCCCCGGCTGCAGTGAGGCCACAGTGATCACCCCGTAGGTGCCGAACGTGGCCACCATCGCCGTACCGGCTGACAGACCCTGCACGGCATCGTGCCCGTACAGCAGGTTGAACAGCACGAAGATCCCGACCGGCATGAGGATGCCGAAGAACAACGAGGTGGGTTCCCGCACGATCGACCGGAGTTCGTCCCGCAGTTCGGCGCGGAAGACCCGTTGCATCATCATGTTCATGCCGTGCTGCCTTCGTGAGTGCGTCCTGAGGTTCCACGATCCCGCGACGGCGCGGACGGGGAAGGTCCGACCGCTTCTCCGCCGTCGGTCAGTGCGACCACGGCCTCCTCCAGACCGGCGTCCCGTACCCGCAGTTCCGAAAGCTGCGGGTCCCGGTCCAGCAGCACGCGCAGCAGGTCCTCCGGCGAACGCGTCTGGATCGTCACCAGACCGTGCTCCCGCCCGAGCCGGAGCACACCCGGCAGGCGCTCCAGTCCGTCCTGGTCGAGGGTGGTCCGGACGGTCACGGTCCGGTCCGGCAGGCGGGACACCAGCTCCTGCGGCGAGCCGTCAGCAAGTACCCGACCGTGGTCGAGCACCACCACACGGTCCGCGACCGCGGCCGACTCCTCGATCAGGTGCGTGGTCACCAACACGGCGGCGCCCTGTGCCCGGCGCCGCGCCAGGATCTCCCAGAACTGCCGCCGGGCCTGGGTGTCCAGTCCGACCGTCGGCTCGTCCAGCACCAGCAGCGTCGGCTCGGTGACCAGTGCCATCGCCAACTGCACGCGTTGCTTCTGGCCGCCGGACAGCTTTGCCACCCGCCTGCGCGCCAGATCGGTCAGCCCGAGTTCCTCCAGGACCGGCACAGCCGCGGTCTGCCGCAGCCCGCCGCGGACGGCGGCACCGCTCACGAGCTCGCCCACGGTCAGCGTGTTCGGGAATCCCAGGGTCTGCTGTGCCACGCCCAGCCGCCGGCGGGTCGTCGCGCGGAGCGGATCACAGCCCAGGATCCGCACGGTCCCCTGCTGCGGCGCGAGCAGTCCGACCGCGAGCGCGACCAGTGTGGACTTCCCGGCCCCGTTGGGTCCGAGCAGCGCAACGCACTCTCCCGGGTCGACCCGCAGGTCCACGCCCGCGAGCGCGACAGTCTCTCCGTACCGGTACCGCAGCCCTTCGGCCGTCAGCACCGCCTGTGTTGTTGCCATAGTCACCAGACTCCCGTCCGGTGACCGGGATCGGCAGTGCCGCCCTGTCACCAGCGCGAGATGACAAAAGTCAACCCCTGCTCACCCGGGGGTCCGCGGGCGGGTGATCGGGGGTTTCGGCACTATAGCGTGGGCGCGTGAACCGGCAAGTGCCCCACGATGCCGCCCGGAACCCGGCGGGCACACAGCCCCGGCTCCTTCCTACGTGTGGAAGCCCGCGCCGGCCACGGCGGGCATGATCGCACCGCTGGAGGAGTTCCGCCTCCGAGAAGTTGGAGGCCGGCGAATCGATCGTCTCCCTGCCACGCTGACCAGGGCACTCCGGCCCGTGGTTCACGCTGCGGAAGTACTCCCACTTCCTTTTCAACTTCCCAATAACCTTTGAGTGTTGACCCATAGGGAAGCGCTGATCGACCGGTGTGAGGTCCAGGCTGCTGGACGCTGAACGAACCCACCGAAGGGCATGGTGAACCCGAGATTGGAGAAGCGGGTTCCTCCGGACTGACCAGCAGGGACGTCGACCTCACCCGCGGCGATCTCGTCCTGAACGGTGTCCCACTCCTCGGTGTTCGAGGAGTTGAGCGTCCGCGCATGGATACCGGCCCGGGCTGCCGCCTCGACCTGGTTGCGCATCAGAGCGAGCAGCGGGGGAGACGATGACCGTGGGCCCGCTGCCCTGGGCCCGCAGCAGCGAGGTCGCCACGAAGTAGACCGCCGATTTGTCCCACCCGTGCGCTGCACGACGAGCGCCCGGCGTCTGTCGGCGACCAGTGCCTCGATCGCCCGCCACTGGTCCTCGCGCAGCCGGGCCGCGCCCGTGGCGTCCCCGACGAGGCGGGCGAGGACCGCGTCCGCGGCCGCCCGGAGTTCCGCGTTGCTCGTGTGCTCCATGCATCCCATCAAACAGGACGCCACCGACAAGCCCGGCCAGGCCTGTGGAGGAGAGAGGTGCTTGACGTGTCCTTGGCTTGACTTATCCACAGGGCAAACCGGAATATCGCGATCCGCGAGATCGTCTGCGCATGACGAACCACGGCGAAACCACTGGATCCCCCGAAAACGGCAAGGTCACCGGACGTGAAGGCGCCGAGCACCACGACGGTCACGGCGAACCCGGCCGGGAAAAGCACGTCGGCCCGGCCGCTTCCGATGACCGCGGCGGGCGCGACGTGCCGGGCACGCACGGTGCACAAGACACGCAGGAGAAGCGCCCGGGCCGCCCGGACCACGTCGACTGCACCGCCTACGACAGTCATGGCCCCGAGCACCAGGTCACGCTGCGCACCCCGGCCGAACTGGCCGATGCCCTGCCCTATCTGTTGGGGTACCGCCCCGAGGAGAGCATCGTCCTGGTCGCCCTGCACGACAGGGACGGCCGCGGCCGCTTCGGCGGCCGTGCCCGGCTCGGCATTCCGGCGAGTGCGGACGACTGGGCTTCCGTTGCCCGGCAGTTGGCCCACGGGCTGGTCACGGGCAGTGAGCGCAGGGGCGCCCGGCCCGAACAGATGGTCGCGTACCTCTGCCAGGAACCGGCGAAGGGTGAGTCGGGTCGGCAGGTCATGGAACGGTTGCGCCCGCTGGCCCAGAAACTGCGCGTCGAGTGCGGACAGCTCGATGTGCCGGTGATCGAGGCGCTGTGCATCTCGGACGGCCGCTTCTGGTCGTACTGCTGCGGGAACGAGGCGTGCTGTCCGGCCGATGGCCTGCCCATGGGCCTGCCGGGTACCTCCGTGCTGGCCGCCGCTGCCACGTACGCCGGCCTGCAGGTACGGGGCACTCTGCGGGAACTGCGGGCCAGGCTGCTGCCCTGGGAGACCGCGGCCGCCCTGGAGCAGGAGAGCGCCCTGGATGCCGCGAGCATGGCGTTGGTCCCCAGGATCCTCGACGGCGCCAGCCGCGAGGGTGTCGCCGAGGAGACACTGGAGCTGTCCGCGCAGATCATGCGCCGCCTTGCGGGTGCACCGCCCGTGTCCGGCACGCTCACGGCGGACCTCCGCGACGACGAACTGCTCGCACACGACGAAGCCGCAACCCTGATTCTCGGCCTGCAGGACCGTGCGACCCGGGACCGCGCGGCCGAGTGGATGGAGGGCGAGGACGCCGCGCTCGCACTGCGGCTCTGGAGGGCCCTGGCCCGCAGGTGCGTCGGACCGTACGGCGAACACGCGGCGGCACCGCTGACACTGGCCGGTTGGGTCGCCTGGTCCACGGGCGACGATCTGGAGGCCCGGGAAGCCCTCGCCATGGCACTCGGCGCGGATCCGGGTTACCTCTTCGCCCGCCTCCTGCACCAAGCCTGCAACGAGGGCCTGGACCCGGAGTCGATCCGCCGCTGCCTGCGAGCGGAGCGACAGGACCGGGGGCGGACGGCAGTCGAGCAGTCGCACGGCAAGGAGGGAACCGCAGAGCCGGTGAAGGTCCAGGCCGTCGAGCCGGATCTGGTGCCGGAATCGGTCTCGGGATCGATCTCGGTCCCGGAGTCGGAATCCGTGTCGCAATCGGTGCCGGATCCGATGTCGGAGGAGGCTTCCCGCCCGAGAAGCCGTGTCCGCTCCGGCGGCACATCCCGCAGCCGTTCCCGCTCGGCGAGGGCCGAAGACCGGGGGAGTGGCACGAGCGTCCCGCGCCCGCGGACGGCAGTGGCAAGCGGCGCCCGTCCCGGCTCCGCACGGACTGGGCGCACCCGCCCGCGTACCCCTGGGAAGGGCGCCGCGCGCCGCGGCGACCAGTGCTCCGAAGGCCTGCGTTCCGGAAGCGACGGCACAGAGGAGCAGTCGTGAGCAGCTGTGGGGCGAGCGCTGTTCGGGGCGGGCGGACCGACGCCGGTTGCGGGACGCTCCACGCGCGGGAACCACAATTCGCCGGGGGCGATCAGCGTCGCCGCCGACCGTCCGGCCGGGCCCGTCGCGGGCGTGACCCGGAGGACCGCTCTTCCGTTCACCTGAGTGGCGGAACGCCTGGATGGGTGGGACCGCCGCACAGTCCACGTCCGTCCGGATCCTCCCACCCGGCGCCGCACACGCCCGAGGTGCACCGAGCGCAGAAGAAGCCGCCCCATGCATCAGCCGACTCCGCCCTCCGCTGCCGGCGACGACACTTCCGGCGCAAGCCGGCCCACGCTGTCTCCCGGAGCGGGCGCCCCCCTGCCGACCCACGCGGACCGTGCCGCCCGGCGCGAGGCCCGGTCTGCGGCCGACAGCACACGCGCCCCTGCACCGAGCGGCCAGGACTGGTACCCGCATGGGGCGACGGAACGACCCGAGCCCGCCATCGGGGCGACCCATCAGGACCGACTCCCCGGCAGGTCGACCGGCCAGGGCCGCACCGCCGCTCGCCCGCACGACCCCGGGCCCTGTGCACTCGAGCCGACCGAACCGGGTCGCTCCACGCCCCGGCCGACGCGCCCGCGACAACTCCCAGTCGGGCCGGCAGCTCCGCCCCGGCCCTCCGACTCACTCACAGGTCGGCGACGCGCACTGCCGTCACCCCCAGGCCAGGGTCGGATCCTGCCCTCGCCCCCGTCCATCTTTTCGCACCCAGGAGCAACTCCACCGCCCCGAGCCGCAATGCCGACGCCCCGCCGGTCCGTCGAACTGCCGCCCACGCACACCGCCATGATCTGCGTCGCGCTCCCGGGGCTCACCATCTCGTCAGAGGACGGGCAGATGACCGGTCAGGGGCTGGAAGGGTTCTACCGTGCGGGCCGCCGCGTGCTCTCCCGTTGCCAGGTCCGCGTGGCCGGGCGCGAACCGCTGGCGATGCAGGCCCGGATGACCTCGGCCGACCGGGCCCGTTTCGTCGGCACGCTGCGTGCCTCGCCGCACTCCGGCCCGGACCCGGACCTCGTCGTCGAGCGCATTCGCCATGCGGACGGGACGGAGCGCATCACCTTGCACAGTGCGGCCCGGCGCCCCCTGCGGGTGCCTCTCGAAGTCGCCCTCGGCACGGACCTGGCCGACCTGGGCGCCATCGCGTCCGGCACCGCTGGGCCCGAACTGCCCGCCAGCGTCCACGACTCGGGCCTGCGCTGGTCCGGCGCCGCCGGGTACTCGTCGGTCACGGCAGATCCGCCGCCCGCGGACGCCCTGGCCTCCGCCGGCTTGCTGCGCTGGGAGTTCGAGCTGCCCCCCGGCGGCAGCACCAGCGTGGAGCTGCGGGTACGGCCGGACGGAGCGGGCCCTGCCCGGGCCCCGCGCCGCACGGGCACGAGCCCTCTTTCCACCGCCAGGGCGTCCGGTGACGACCCCAGGGTCCAGCCGCTGCTGCGGACAAGCGTCGAGGATCTCCATGCCCTCCTGCTGCGCGACCCCGCCCACCCGTCCGACATGCAACTCGCGGCAGGAGCCCCCTGGCGCTGCGGTCCGGCCCCGGCCGAGGCACTGGCGGCGGCGCGGATGACGCTGCCCCTCGGTACCGGGCTCGCCGCAGGCACGCTGCGTTCCCTCGCTCGCACCCAACTCGGGGGCGCGGGACCGCAGTGCGGCATGATCCCCGGTCCGCGACGGGACGCGGGCGTCCATCTGCCGCCAGGTTGTACCGGCACGGAAGCCACGCTGCTCTTCCCCGCGCTCCTCGCGGAGGCCCGCCGCTGGGGCCTTCCCGAGGCCGAGACGGAGGAACTGCTGCCGGCGGCCGAGCGCTGTCTGGCCTGGCTGCGGACGACCGTCGGCGAGGGCACCTACCTGAGTGACCCGCATCCCGGTCCCGTCCGCTGCGAGACGCAGGCCCACGCACACCGTGCGGCCCTGCTGGGCGCCGATCTGCTCGATGGCTGCGGCAGGCCGGGCGGCGCCGAGCTGCGGCAGTGGGCCCAGGTGCTGCGGACGGAGTTCAGGGAGGACTTCTGGGTCGACGACCGGGGTGGCGGCAGGCCGGCCGCTGCTCGCGCCCCCGACGGCACCCTGCTGCCGTACCTGGGTGCTGCCGCCGTCCATCTCCTCGACACCGGCCTGCTCGGCGGGGGCGAGCCGGCCCCCGGGCTGCTCGACAAGGTGCAGACCGAACAGCTCGCCCGCTTGCTCGGAGGTCCGGGGATGGACTCGGGCTGGGGGCTGCGCGGACTGGGCGTGACGGAAGTCGGCTACAACCCGTTCGGCCACCGCAGCGGCGCCGTGCGGGTCCACGAGACGGCGATCGCCGTCGCAGGCCTGGCCGCCGCCGGCTATGAGAAAGAGGCCAGTTCGCTGCTTAGGGGCGCCCTGGCGGCGGCCGAGAGCTTCGGGCACCGGCTGCCCGAGATGTACGCGGGGGAGCAGCGCACCGCCGGGGGCGCTCCCCTCCCGCACCCGGCGGCGTGTCGTCCGGCCGCCACCGCGGCGGCCGCCGGTGTGCTGCTGCTCGTGACTCTCGCGGGTATCCGTCCGGATGCTCCGGCCGGGACGATCACACTGCGGCCCATGCACAGTGCCCCCTTGGGTGAGATCGTCCTGAGGGGACTTCGCATCGCCGGTGCTCCCTTCTCCGTACGGGTCAGCCGCCTCGGCCTCGCCATGGTCGAGGAGGCCGCCGGCGGGCTGCAATTGGGAGTGTGACCTGGGACGACGTACCACCGCACAGCACCCGGAACCAGGGGGTGCGGCTCATACCGGACCGAAGTGGATCAGCCGTCGAAGCGGCCGACGAAAGGAGTGTTTATCGTCAGGCAGACGACTATGATCGCCGCATGCCCTACGACCCGTCAGCATTTCCGCCCTTCGCCGTCACCGTGGACCTGGTCGTGCTGACCGTGCGCCGCCATGCCCTGTGCGCGCTGGCGGTACGCAGGGGCGAACCACCGTTCCAGGGGCGCTGGGCGCTGCCCGGCGGCTTCGTACGGGCCGACGAGGATCTGGCACAGGCGGCCGCACGAGAGCTGGCCGAGGAGACCGGGCTGCGCGCCCACGACCCGGCCGTTCCCGCCCAGGACAACGGCGCCCACCTGGAGCAACTCGCGACCTACGGAGACCCCGAGCGGGACCCGCGGATGCGCGTGGTCAGCGTCGCCCACCTGGCACTCGCCCCCGACCTGCCCGCACCGCGAGCGGGCGGTGACGCCAGCAATGCGCGCTGGGCGCCGGTCGAGGAGCTGCTGCAGCAGGGGGGTTACGGCCGAGACGGCGAACCGGTGGCTCCACTCGCCTTCGACCATGCCCAGATCCTGTCCGACGGCGTGGAGCGCGCCCGCTCCAAGATCGAGTACTCGTCCCTCGCCACGGCGTTCTGCCCCACCGAGTTCACCGTCGGCGAGCTGCGCCGGGTCTATGAGGCGGTATGGGGTGTGGCCCTCGACCCGCGCAACTTCCACCGCAAGGTGACGGGCACACCAGGGTTCCTCGTTCCCACCGGCGGGACCACCACACGCCAGGGCGGCCGCCCCGCCCAGTTGTTCCGGGCCGGCGGCGCCACACTGCTCAACCCCCCGATGCTGCGGCCCGAAGTGTGACGGGATGGTGCCGGGCGTACCGGTCACGGCCTGCAGAGCGGGCCGCGCTATACCCGAAAAATCGGACATAGCGCGCTATCTTGCTTCGGGTGATCCAGGCCTACGGATTGACCAGCAATCCCCGCAAGGAGCTTCCGCCCGCCGTCGACGACGTCTCCTTCGACGTGCGCGCAGGCCGCGTCACTGCGCTGCTCGGCGCGCCGGGGGCGGGCAAGACGACCGCACTCAAACTCATGCTCGAACTCCAACAGGGCCGTGGCATCACCTACTTCAAGGGCCGCCCCTTGCACCGCATCGCCCATCCGGGGCGTGAAGTCGGCGTGCTCCTGGGTGATGTACCGGGACACCCGGCCCGTACCGTCCGTGGCCATCTCCGCATGCTGTGCGCCGCGGCAGGAGTTACCGCCCGCCGCGCCGACGAGGTCCTCGAGGTGGTCGGCCTCGTCAGCCTGCGCGACGAACGCCTCGGCACCCTCTCGCGCGGCATGGACCGCCGCCTCGGCCTGGCCTGCGCCCTGCTGTCCGACCCGCACACGCTCGTGCTCGACGAACCCGCCGGCGGTCTCTCCCCCCGCGAGGCCCGCTGGCTGTACGGCATGCTGCACGCGCACGCCGCCCAGGGCGGTACGGTCCTGCTCACCACGGCCGACCCCAAGGAGGCCGCGCGCAGCGCCCACCGGGTCGTCACGCTGGAGCGGGGCAGGCTCGTCGCCGACCAGGACGCGGAGGACTTCGCCCGCACCCGGCTGCGCCCCCGTGTCGCCGTCCGCAGCCCGCACGTCGTGCGCCTCGCCGCCCTGCTCACCAAAGAGGCCCGCACCGCCCATCGCTCCGTCGAAGTCGTACACGAGGGTGGCAACCGCCTCTCCGTGTACGGCAGTAGTTGCGCCGAGGTCGGAGAGACCGCGTTCCGCCACGGCATCCTCGTGCATCAACTCGCCGACGAGATCGGCGACATGGGGCCCGGAGCGGTGGAATCTCCGGTCGACGGGCCGGAATTCGCCGACGAGCCGCAGGTGCCGGACGAGCCACACACCCCGGACGGGGCCCTCGGGCCCGACGCGGCAGCGCACTGCTCGACGCCGGCTGACGTGCCCGGCCAAGGAGGCGCAGAGTCGACCTCCCCGACTCCGGCCGGTGCGTCCCACGAAGCGCACCCCGAACCGCAGCCCCCGGCTGCGGCCGGCCCACCCCGTGAGGTCGGCGCGCTGAAGGCACCCGTCAACGCACCCGAGTCCCGTGTGATGTCGGGGCGCGCCCCGACGGCGGCCGTACGCCCGGCTGAAGCAGGCGCCCCCGACAGCCCGCCCTCCCTTCCGCCCCCCATCTCCGTCCGCCCGGCTCCCAGCCCCCTGCGTCCTCTGCGCTACGAAATCCGTCGCGCCGCCGGCATCGGCACCGGGTTCGTCACCGGGGCCGTCGTGCTCGTCGTGTCCGCCCTCGCCGCCGTCATCCTGGCCCGGATCGGACACACCCCGCAGGCGCGGCTGCTGGCCGCGTGGCCGCGCGAGCTGCCGCTGCCGCCCGCCGCGCTCGGTGCGGGACTCCTCGGCGCGCTGGCCTTCGGCGACGAGTTCCGCCATCCCGCGCTTGCGGCGGATCGCGGCACCGTGCCCCGTCGGCTGGGGCTGCTCGCCGCGAAACTCCTCGTCGCCACGGCCACCGCGCTGATGCTGGCCTTCCTCACGGTCGGCTGCGACGCCGAAGTGCTCTACATCGTCTACGGACGGGAGCTCATGCAAGTTCCCATGGACTGGCTCTCGCTGAGCGCGAGTTGGCTCGGTCTCGTCGTCGGATGTGCCTGGGCCGGAGTGCTGGCAGCGGGCGTCTTCCGGTCCACCACGGCAGGACTCGCGGCCGTGATCTCCGTACCGGTCGTCGTCGTTCCGCTCGTACAGAAGGCCTTGGCAGGATCGTCCGTGCGGATGGCGGCCGGGCTTCCGCTGCGGCTGCGCGAGGTGTTCCTGCTGCAGTGGCCCTTCGGGGGAGAGCGCTATCTGTGGGCCGCGGCGAGGATGATCGCCCAACCCGTCGGCGGTGCCCTGACGTTGTCGCTCACCGCTCTGCTCTGCGCGTATCTGCTCACCACCCTGCGCAGCAGGGTCCGATGACAACCGTCCGTGCGCTTTCGTCCTACCCTGCGCGCAACTCCCTGGGGAAAGCCCATTTCTTTCCGATAAGGCGTCAATTGCGACGGGGTGAGCGATCACCCTTTCGTGTGCTTTTCACCAAAGACCTCAAGGGAGTTGGAGACGGCGCCGACAAAGGATCCGTGAGTACCCTTGCGCACACCATGATGACCGCCGCCCGCTCCGCCGACTCCGGTCTGGCCGGCCCGGGCGATCTCGACCGCTACCCCTACGCCGAGGCCCACGTGGTCGACCGCGTCGGAGCCCCCGCCTGGGAGAGCGCGGACCCGGAGCTGGGCCGCGTGGGCCGACGCGCCGCGGGCAGCCGCGGACGCGGGCTGCACGGCCAACTCGTCCAGCAGCTGGGCCAGATGATCGTCTCCGGTGATCTGGGCGCCGACCGCCCGCTGGTGCCCGAGGAGATCGGCCAGCGTTTCGAGGTCTCCCGCACCGTCGTCCGTGAGTCGCTCCGGGTCCTGGAGGCCAAGGGCCTGGTCAGCGCTCGCCCGAACGTCGGTACGCGTGTGCGCCCCGTCAGTGACTGGAATCTGCTCGATCCCGACATCATCGAATGGCGCGCCTTCGGGCCGCAGCGCGACGACCAGCGCCGCGAGCTGAGCGAACTGCGCTGGACGATCGAACCGCTCGCCGCCCGCCTCGCCGCCGGGCACGGGCGCGAGGACGTCCAGCAGCGGCTCGCCGACATGGTGGAGATCATGGGCCACGCCATGGGGCAGGGTGACGCCATCACCTTCTCGCGTGCCGACGCCGAGTTCCACTCCCTGCTGATCCAGGTTGCGGGCAATCGGATGCTGGAGCACCTCTCCGGGATCGTCTCGGCCGCCCTCCAGGTCTCCGGCGGCCCGGTGACCGGTTGCGACCGGCCGAACGAGGCATCGCTGGCGCACCACGGCAGGATCGTCGACGCCCTCGCTGCCGGGGACGGCACGGCGGCCGAGTCGGCCATGCGCCAACTGCTGACCGTCCACCCCGAGGTGGAGCGCGTGGTGCCCGCGCCGCGCGAACACTGACCGCACCCCGCGGGCGGCGCGGCCGGGAGATGCCTCCCCCTCCTGGGGCATGGCTCGGCCGCCGAACCGCCTCCGTCGGACCCCGCAGGATCTCCGGGGTGCAGCGGGGTCGCACGGGGCCCA